>JBQGEH010000118.1:0-3388 GCA_052039515.1 Nakamurella sp.
TTCCGCGGCGGATGATCAGCTCATGAGCACCCCGGCGAAGTCCCCGTCCTCCGCGCCCGGCTCCGGCCTGCCGCCGATCCGCGGCATCGACGGCCGGCCGGTCCGGGCTCTCTTCGTCGACGACTAGAACACCCTGGCCGAGCTGGTCGGCATGGCGCTGCGCTACGAGGGCTGGGAGATCCGGACCGCGGCCAGCGGGGTGACCGCGGTGCAGGCCGCGCGCGAGTTCCGGCCCGACGTGATCGTGCTGGACGTCATGCTCCCCGATTTCGACGGCATGGAGGTGCTGCGGCGCATCCGCGCCGACGGCGAGCTGGCCCCGGTGCTGTTCCTGACCGCGCGGGACGCCGTCGAGGACCGCATCGCCGGCCTCACCGCCGGCGGCGACGACTACGTCACCAAGCCCTTCTCGCTGGAGGAGCTGGTACTGCGGCTGCGGGCGCTGCTGCGTCGCGGCAAGAGCGCCGTCGAGACGGCCGGGTCGCTGGTCGTCGTCGGTGACCTGTCGCTGGACGAGGACAGCCGCGAGGTCCGCCGCGGTGACGACCTGATCTCGCTGACCGCCACCGAGTTCGAGCTGCTGCGCTTCCTGATGCGCAACTCCAAGCGGGTGCTGTCCAAGGCGCAGATCCTGGACCGGGTCTGGAACTACGACTTCGGCGGCCAGGCCAACATCGTCGAGCTGTACATCTCCTACCTGCGCAAGAAGATCGACGCCGGCCGGGAGCCGATGATCCACACCATGCGGGGCTTCGGGTACGTCCTCAAGCCCGCGGGCTGACCCGGTGACGGCCACCCCCACCGCGGACGGCACCGCCCCGCCACCCGCGGAGAACGCCCGTCGCCGGCGGCCGCTGACCCTGCGGACACGGCTCATCGCCGCCTCGGTGCTGCTCGTCCTGCTGGTCGCCGGGGTCACCGGCGTCGCCACCCAGCTGTCGCTGAGCCACTACCTGACCTCCCAGGTCGACCAGCGGCTGCAGCCGTCCGGCGACGAACGGATGCGCGACGGCGATCGCTCCGGCCCGTTCGACTTCACCGGGGTCTGCTCGAGCGTCACGCCGTACCCGGGCCGGCAGGGCCGTGGCGGCCCCGGCTTCACCGACACCCTGGGCGCGACCGTCGTCGACGGCCGGGTCACCGCCGTCGGTCTGCTCACCGGCGACGGCTGCACCACCCTGTCCACCGACGCCGCGAGCGAGCTCACGGACCTCGGCGGCCAGTCCCGGCCGGTCACCGTGTCGATCGACGGGTACGGCGACTTCCGGGTGCTGGCCACCACCGCGAACGGCACGACGACCGTCATCGGGCTGCCGCTGGCCCGCGAGCAGGCCACCGCCCGGCAGCTCATCTGGACCCTGGTGGTGGTCACGGCGATCGCGTTGCTCCTCGCCACCGCCGCGGCCTACCTGATCGTGCGGCGCACCCTGCGACCGCTGGACCGGGTCGCCGCCACCGCCCGCCAGGTCAGCACCATGCCGCTGCACCGCGGTGAGGTCGACCTGGGCATCCGGGTGCCCGCCGGCGACACCGACCCCCGCACCGAGGTCGGCCAGGTGGGGGCCGCGCTCAACCAGATGCTCGGGCACGTGTCGACCGCCCTGGAACGACGCCAGGCCAGCGAGACCCAGGTGCGGCGGTTCGTCGCCGACGCCTCCCACGAGCTGCGCACCCCGCTGGCCGCGATCCGCGGCTACACCGAGCTGGCCCGGCGCGGCGACGCCGACGCGGGCACCGTGGCGCACGCGCTGTCCCGGGTGGACTCGGAGTCGGCGCGGATGTCGGCGCTGGTGGACGACCTGCTGCTGCTCGCCCGGCTGGACGCCGGCCGACCGCTGGCCACCGAGGAGGTCGACCTGACGCTGCTGGCGATGGACGTCGCCGGCGACGCCCGGGTGGCCGGCCCGGACCACGTCTGGCGGCTCGACCTGCCCGCCGAGCCGGTCACCGTCACCGGCGACGAGCCCCGGCTGCACCAGGTGCTGGCCAACCTGCTCGCCAACGCGCGCACCCACACCCCGCCGGGGACCGCGGTCACCACCGGCATCGCGGTGGTCGGCGGCGAGGTGCGGCTGACCGTCACCGACGACGGCCCCGGCATCGATCCCGCGGTGCTGCCCGGCGTCTTCGGCCGTTTCGTCCGCGGCGACTCGTCCCGCTCCCGGCACGCCGGCTCGACCGGACTCGGTCTGGCCATCGTGCGGGCCGTGGTCACCGCCCACGGCGGCACCGTGTCGGTGGACAGCCGCCCGGGCCGGACGGTGTTCACCGTCGCGCTGCCCCCGCACCGGGCGGCGGTCAGTGCGGCGGATGCGCGGCCAGCACCTGCTGCGCGAGAGTGAACGTGCGCTGATCGCGCAGCACCAGCACCACCCGGTGCACGGCGGTGTCGGCGTCCCGGACGGCGGTGAGCGCCTGCAGCACGGCGTCCTCCCGCGGCCATCCGTAGGCGCCCGCGGAGACCAGCGGGAACGCCACCGCCCCGGCGCCGATCCGGTCGGCGACGGCGAGGCTCCGGACGTAGCAGGACCGCAGCACGGCGCGCTGGTCCACGGCCGGGTCGTACACCGGGCCCACGGTGTGGATCACCCACCGGCAGCCCAGGCGACCGGCGGTGGTGGCCACCGCGTCGCCCGCCGGCAGCCCGTCCGGCAGTGACGTGCGGCGCAGTTCCCGGCAGGCCTGCAGGATCGCCGCGCCACCGGCGGCGTGGATGGCCCCGTCCACCCCGCCGCCGCCGAGCAGCGTGGAGTTCGCCGCGTTGACGACGGCGTCCACCGACTCGCAGATCATCCCGGTGATGTCACCGGTGGCCAGCTGCAGCTGCATCAGCGGCTGCGCAGGCAGACCCCGATGCGCGCCCCGTCGACCCGCATCTCCACCTCGGTCAGGTCGGCCACGCTCGGCACACCCAGGTCGGAGTGGGTGGTGCGCAGACCCAGCACCATCGCCCCGCTGGCCAGGCCGGAGGCGACCCCGGCGGGGGCGTCCTCGACGACCAGGCAGCGCTTGGCCTCGAACCCCAGCCGCTTGGCGGCCAGCACGTACGGGGCGGGGTCGGGTTTGCCCACCGCCACGTCGTCCGCGGTGACCAGTTCGCCGGGCATCGGCAGCCCGGCGGCGGCGATCCGGCCGGTGGCCAGCCGCCGGGTGCCGCTGGTGACGATCGCCCAGCGGTCCCGCGGCAGCGACGACAGCACGGCCAGCGCCCCGGGGATCGGCACCACACCGTCGAGGTCGCCGGCTTCGATGTCGCCGAGCCAGGTGTTGACGTCCTCGACCTCGGCGGCGCTGGCGTCGGGCATCAGCCGGGTCAGGGTCTGCCGGGCGGGGACGCCGTGGTAGGTGCCCGCCAGCTCGCCGAAGTCGATGCCGAGCCGGTCGGCGA
>JBQGEH010000119.1:0-1516 GCA_052039515.1 Nakamurella sp.
TGCAGCGAGGTCGATCCCACCGGAACGGCGCTGCCCCGGTCGTCGACGGGACTCACCTCGACCTCGCCGCCGGTGGACAGGCCGGTCCGGACCGGCTGGAAGCGGGTCGTCCCGGCGTCGTCCATCACCTCGACCCGCGGCGTACCGTCCGCGTCGGAGAACAGGGCCGCGACGGGCACCACGAGGACGGCACCGGAGGTGCTCGCCACCGGGATCGTCACCTTGACGTTGGCGCCACGTAGCGCCTGTGCCTGTTCGTTGGTGACGTCCTGCGGCTCGAGGGTGACACCGGTCCCGGTGGCGGCCGGGGTGTCGGCACCCTCGTCCGCGGCGGGAGCTCCGGCCGTGCCGCCGATCTCGGTGACCACCGCCGCGATCGGTGCCCCGCCCGGGATGGTGAGCTCGGCGGTCAGTCCCGTCTTGAGCAGGGCGGCCTCCTCCGCGCTGACCGACGCGGTGACGGCGAGGTCGGCGCCGGACACCGCCAGGACCGCCCCGTCCACGGTGGCGCCCCGGGAGACCAGCACCTCGTCGACCCGGCGCGGCATCGACGCCAGCCACACCACCTCCTGCGCCGGCAACGGCGTCGTCGCCGCCGCCTGCGCGGTCACCAGGTCGGCCTGGGCGGCGTCGGCGGCCTGCTGCGCCGCGGTCACCGCCGCCTGCTCCGTGGCGGTGTCCACCGTCAGCGCCTCGGTGCGTTGGGCCGTCGCCACGTCCAGCGCCGACTTCGCCGCGGCCACCGCGGCCGCGTCCGGAGCTCCGCCCCGGTTGGCCGTGTCCACCGCGGTCTGGGCCGCGGTCATGGCCTGCCGTGCCTGCTCCAGTTGCGCCGCCAGGTCCGCTGCCGCGGCGGGATCGGCCGCTGCCGCCAGCGCCTCGGTCAACGCCGTGAACTGGGCGGTGGCGGTGTCCAGCGCCCCGGTCGCCGTGGCCACCGCGGACGCGTCCGGGGCCGACGGGGTCTGCCGGGCGGTGTCGTAGGCGGCCTGGGCGGCGTCGACCGCCGCCTGCAGCGACAACCGTTCGGAGGTGGCCGGTCCCGCCTCGGCGGTGGTGAGCGCGCGTTGCGCCTCGGCGACGGCCTGCGCCGCGGTCTCGGCCGCCGAGCGGGCCGTGGCGAGGGTGGCGAGGACGTCGTCCCCCGGCTGCGGAGCCGGGTAGCCAAGTTGTGCGTACAGCGCGGCGACGGCGGCACCGGTGGCGGCGTCGTAGGTCTGGTCCAGCGGCCCGGGGTCACCGCCGAGCGCGGCCAGCGTGGCCTCCAGCTGCTCCACGTCGGGACCGGTGCTGCCGTAGACCAGGCTCCGGTAGGTCGGCAGCTGACCGGACAGCGCGATCACCGGCCGTCCGGTCACCTCCAGCATCACGGTGCCGTTCTCCAGGACCGAACCGACCTCGGGTAGCCGGCCGGTCACGATGGACGCCGCACCCTCACTACCACCGGATGCCAGCTCCACCTGCACCGCGTCGCTGAAACCGATGTCACCGCGGGTCACGATGTCGGCGTCGAGCT
>JBQGEH010000120.1:0-6388 GCA_052039515.1 Nakamurella sp.
GATCGAGACCGACCCGCTGGCCCGGGCCATCCTGGCCGGCACCCGCAGCGGCTACGCGATCCTGGACGAGCAGCAGCACGTGCTGCTGGCCAACGCGCGCGCCACCGAGCTCGGCGCGGTCCGGGCCGGCTTCGCCGACGCCCGCATCGTCGAGGCGGCTGAGCGCACGTTGATCTCCGGCGAGCCGGTGGACGTGGACCTGACCGAGAAGACCGGCCGGGGTGCGCCCCGCCAGGTGCACGCCGAGGTGCGCCGCATCGACGCCACGTCGGTCCTGGTCATCGCCGCCGACGAGTCCGCCGCCGTGCGCACCGAGGCCGTCCGCCGCGATTTCGTGGCCAACGTCTCCCACGAACTCAAGACCCCGATCGGGGCCATCTCGCTGCTGGCCGAGGCCGTCCTCGACGGCGCCGACGACCCGGACACGGTGCGGCACTTCACCAGCAAGATCGCCAAGGAGTCGACCCGGCTGGGCACCCTCGTGTCGGAACTCATCTCGCTGTCCAAACTGCAGGGCGGCGGCGACGACGCCCTGGAGCAGACCCTCGTCGGGCTGGACGGCGTCATCGACGAGGTGGTCAGCCGGACCGCCACCATCGCCGAGGCGGCCGGCATCACGGTCGGGATCGGCGGCACTCCGGGCATCGTCGTCCGCGGTGACCGGACCCTGCTGGTGACCGCGTTGACCAACCTGGTCGACAACGCCGTGCACTACTCACCGGCCGGCACCCCGGTGACGATCAACCGGGTGGTGCGCGACGACATGGTGGAGCTCGCCGTCACCGACCGCGGGGCGGGCATCCCGACCGCCCAGCAGGAGCGGGTCTTCGAGCGGTTCTTCCGCGCCGACCCGGCGCGGTCCCGGCTGACCGGCGGCACCGGGCTGGGCCTGGCCATCGTCAAGCACGTCGCCGCCAACCACGGCGGCGAGGTGACGCTGTGGTCGCGGGTCGGCACCGGATCCACGTTCACCCTGCGGCTGCCGGTGACCCACCGCGGCGGCACGGCCGGTGGGCATCCGCTGGCCGGCCTGGACGCGGTGGGCGTCGCCCCCGTTCGTCCGTCGTCCACCTCCGGTTCACCTTCGGCTGTTATACCGAGCAGCGTGGATCCCCTTTCCGGCTCGACCCCGGTGACCCGCCCGTGACCCGCGTGCTGATCGTGGAGGACGAGGAGTCGATGGCCGATCCGTTGGCCTTCCTCCTGCGCAAGGAGGGTTTCTCCACCTCCACCGCGACGAACGGCCCGGACGCGCTGACCGAGTTCGACCGCAACGGCGCCGACATCGTCCTGCTGGACCTGATGCTCCCCGGGATGAGCGGCACCGAGGTGTGCCGGTCGCTGCGGACCCGCTCCGCGGTGCCGGTCATCATGGTCACCGCCCGCGACAGCGAGATCGACAAGGTCGTCGGGCTGGAGCTCGGCGCCGACGACTACGTCACCAAGCCCTACTCGGCCCGCGAGCTGATCGCCCGGATCCGCGCCGTGCTGCGCCGCGGCACCGAGGCGGAGGAGCCGGAGTCGATGGTGCTGGCCGCCGGCCCGGTGCGGATGGACGTCGAGCGGCACGTGGTGAGCGTCGACGGCCGCACCGTGCTGCTGCCGCTGAAGGAGTTCGACCACCTGGAGTACCTGCTGCGCAACTCCGGCCGAGTACTGACCCGTGGTCAGTTGATCGACCGGGTGTGGGGCGCGGACTACGTGGGCGACACCAAGACGCTGGACGTGCACGTCAAGCGGCTGCGCACCAAGATCGAGCCGGACCCGGCCAACCCCCGCCACCTGCTCACCATCCGCGGACTCGGCTACAAGTTCGAGACCTGAGGTCCGCGCCGCCGACCGGCTAGCCTGGGCAGCCGGGTCCGGATCAGGGGGTGACGCGGTGCGGAGTGCGGTCCCCGTCGGGCTGTCCACCGCGTCGGTGTACCCGGAGTCCACGGCCACCGCCTTCCGGCGGGCGGCGGAGCTGGGCTACGACGGGGTCGAGGTGTTCGTCTGGACCGACACCACCAGCCAGTCCGCCGACGAGCTCGACGAGCTGATGCAGACCTACCAGATCCCGGTGCTCTCGGTGCACTCGCCGTGCGTGGTGATGACCAGCCGGGTGTGGTCCACCGACCCGGTGGCCAAGCTCGCCCGGTCGGTCGACCTGGCCGAGGAGCTCGGCGCGTCGGTCGTGGTCACCCACCCGCCGTTCGTCTGGCAGCGGGAGGCCGCCGCCGGCGTCCCGGCGGTCGTCGCCGAGCTGCAGTCGCGCACCGCCGTGCGGATCGCGGTGGAGTACCTGTTCCCGGCCCGGGTGCGGGGGCAGCAGATCTCGACCTACCGGCCGCACTGGGACCCGTCGGTCGGTGTCGGTCACCGCTGGTACACGCTGGACCTGTCGCACACGGCCACCGCCGGCGCCGACGCGCTGGCGCTGGCCGACCGGATGGGCGCGGGGCTGACCCACCTGCACCTGGCCGACGGTTCCGGCTCGGCCCTGGACGAGCACCTGGTGCCCGGACGCGGCACCCAACCCTGCGGTGAGCTGCTGGAACGCCTGCACGGCGACGGCTTCGACGGCACGGTGGTGGTGGAGATCTCGACCCGCAAGGCGACGCCGGCCACCCGCGAACTGGACCTCGCGGAGGCGTTGAGCTTCGCCCGGCTGCACGGCGGGCCGGTGCCCGGCCGCTGAGCGCCGTCAGACGGTGGCCAGCAGCCGGTCGATGCAACCGGCCGGGCCGGCGTCCACGGCGCGGCCGTCCCGGGTGGCGGCGGCCGCGGCCCCGCACTTGACGTCGGCGAGCTCGTTCAGCACGTGACCGCGGTGCCCGCGGACGTGCTCGAAGGTGATGTCGCGGCCCTGCATGAGGAACGCGATGTACTCGATGAGGTCCCGGTTGCTGACCGGCTTCTTCGCCGAGTTGACCCAGTTGTTGCGCTTCCAGGCCGGCAACCACTCGGTGAGGCACTTGATCGCGTACAGGCTGTCGCTCTGCACGTGCAGCGGGCGGTCGACCGGGAAGGCGCGCACGGCCTGACCGACGGCCTGCAGTTCCATCCGCTGGTTGGTGGTGCTGCGGTCGCCGCCGGCCGCCCAGCAGTCGGGGGAGACCACCCAGGCCCACCCACCGGGACCCCCGGGGTTGGACAGGCAGGAACCGTCGGTGGCCAGGACGATGCGGGACGACACCCGGTCAGGGTAGTGGCCGACCGGGGTACCGCCGGCCGGTCAGGCCTGGCGGAGCGCGTTCTGGTTGACCGTGCGCAGCAGCGCGAGTACCGCGTCGGCCACCACCAGCTGCTCCGACTCCGGCTCCGCCGGGCGGACCGGGGCGGTGTGCACCGGCGCCGGGACGAAGGTGCGGCCGGCCCGGCGCGCCGGGATCCCGCCGTCAGCGGAGTGGTGGTGCGGAGCGACGATGGGAGCAGTGGTCACGGGATGCCTCCGGCTCGGTCCCCACAGGGACACAGTGGACTCGGTCCCCGCAGGGACGCGGGGACACAGTGGGACTCCGTCCCCGTAGGGACACAGTGGGATGGGACGCTCGTCCCGATCCGACTGAGCGGGCCGACGAGCTGGTGGATCGACTGTAACGCGGGACACATCTATTGCCCAGAGTGAAACTGGACCGGGAAATCAACTACACACCGTGATGGCGATGTGCGGGAGTGATCGTTTGTGGCTGGTACTGATGAGATGTCCGTCGTCCGGAGCGGCAATGCCGTTACCGATCCGGTACGGATCGCGCGTCTGTTAACGCACTGTTCACGCAGGCCGTGAGCCGCGACCCGGCCGCCGCCGACGGGGCCCTGGACGTGTTGTGGGCGGAGTTCTTCCGGTGGCGGGCCGCGCATGTCACCGGCTCGGCCGACCCGGCGGCGGCGCTGGACGTCCTGCGGGACCTGCACCGGCGGGCGGGAGCGACCGGCTCGGCCCACGTCCCGGTGTTCCGCGCCGAGGTGCGCGGGGAGATCTCGCTGATCAAGGCGGCACTGAGCCGGACCGTGGACCGGGGCGGGGATCCTCGTCCGCCCGGGCCGGGCGGGCCCGACCGGTAAGGTTCCTGCGTGACCCTCTCCCTCTACGACACCGCGACCCGGTCGGTGCGGCCGTTCACGCCGCTGGTCCCCGGGAAGGTGTCGATGTACGTCTGCGGGGCCACCGTGCAGAGCGCCCCGCACATCGGGCACACCCGGTCGAGCCTGGTCTTCGACGTGCTGGCCCGCTGGTTGACCCACCGCGGCTACGAGGTCACCTACGTCCGCAACGTCACCGACATCGACGACAAGATCCTGGTCAAGGCGGCGGCCGCGGGTCGCCCGTGGTGGGAGTGGGCGACCACCTACGAGCGGGTGTTCAACGACGCCTACGACGTCCTCGGCTGCCGCAAGCCGTCCGTCGAGCCCCGGGCGACCGGGCACATCCCGCAGATGATCACGATGATCGGCGAGCTGATCGACCGCGGGCACGCCTACGCCGCCGACGGCGACGTCTACTTCGCCGTCCGCACCCTGGACTCCTACGGTGCGCTGTCCGGCCAGAAGCTGGACGAGATGAGCCAGGGCGAGACCGCGGCCACCGGCAAGCGCGACCCGTCCGACTTCACGCTGTGGAAGGGCGCCAAGCCCGGCGAGCCGTCCTGGGACTCCCCGTGGGGACCGGGCCGCCCGGGCTGGCACATCGAGTGCTCGGCGATGGCCCGCACCTACCTGGGTCCGCGCTTCGACATCCACGGCGGCGGCCTGGACCTCGTCTTCCCGCACCACGAGAACGAGCGCGCCCAGTCGCTGGCCGCGGGGGACGACTTCGCCGACGTCTGGATGCACCACCACTGGGTCACGCTGGCCGGCGAGAAGATGAGCAAGTCGCTGGGCAACACCGAGACGGTGCCGGCGATCACCGCCCACACCCGGGCGATCGCGCTGCGGTTCTACCTGATCAGCGCGCACTACCGGTCGCCGATCGAGTACTCCCAGGACGCGCTGGACGACTCGGTGACCTCCTTCGACCGTATCGAGGCGTTCCTGCGGCGGGTCGCCGACCGGGTCGGCGAGGTCGCGCTCGGGGAGCTTCCCGCCGACTTCACAGCGGCGATGGACGACGAACTGCACGTGCCGCGCGCGCTGGCCGTGGTGCACGACCACGTGCGGCTGGGCAACACCGCGCTGGAATCCGGCGACCGGTCCGCGGCCGCCGCGCACGCCACCGCGGTGCGGTCGATGCTGGCCGTGCTGGGCACCGATCCGTTCGACCCGCAGTGGGCGGGCGGCGGGGCCGACGAGCGGCTCCGCACGGCCACCGACGCGCTGGTGTCCGGGCTGCTCGAGCAGCGGGCCGCGGCCCGCGCCGCGAAGGACTTCGCCACCTCCGACCGGATCCGCGACCAGCTCGCCGCGGCCGGGTTCGTCGTCCAGGACAGCCGGGACGGCGCCACCTGGTCGCTGGCCGAGCGCTGACGCACCGTTGACCGCTTCCGAGGAAAGACACTGACATGGCAGGCAATTCGCAGCGCAAGGGCGCCGTCCGCAAGTCCGGCACCAAGAAGGGCGCCGTCGTCGGCTCGGGTGGGCAGTCCCGGCGCGGGCTGAAGGGCCGCGGCCCGACGCCGCCGGCGGAGGAGCGCTCCTACCACCCGGCGGCCAAGCGGGCCGCCCGGGCGGCGAAGGCCGAGGCTCGCGGTGGGGGCACCCGCCGTGCCGCCCGCACCGGCAAGGCCGAGCTGCCGGAGACCGTGATCGGGCGTAACCCGGTCGTGGAGGCGCTGCGCGCCGGGGTGCCGGCGACCGCGCTGTACGTCGCCCAGGGACTGTCAGCCGACGAGCGGGTCACCGAGGCGGTCCACGAGGCCGCCGACCGCGGGATCGCGCTGCTCGAGGTGAGCCGCGGGGAGCTCGACCGGCTCACCGGGAACGGCATCCACCAGGGGCTGGCGCTGAAGGTGCCGCCGTACGACTACGCGCACCCCGAGGACCTGCTGGCCGCCGCGTCCGCGGCCGGGGCGCCACTGCTGTTGGTGGCGGTGGACGGGGTCACCGACCCGCGGAACCTGGGGGCCATCGTCCGGTCGGCGGCGGCGTTCGGTGCGCAGGGCGTGGTCGTGCCGGAGCGGCGTTCGGCCGGGATGACGGCGTCGGCGTGGCGCACCTCGGCCGGCACCGCGGCCCGCATCCCGGTGGCGCGTTGCACCAACCTGGTGCGCACGCTCAAGGACTTCGCCGCGACCGGCGCGATGATCGTCGGGCTGGACGCCGACGGCACCACCACCACCGACGACTTCGAGCTGGCCACCGGCCCGCTGGTCATCGTGGTCGGTTCCGAGGGCCGCGGTCTGGCCCGGCTGACCATCAGCGCCTGCGACGCCACGATCTCGATCCCGATGGACCGCGCGGTCGAGTCGCT
>JBQGEH010000121.1:0-3693 GCA_052039515.1 Nakamurella sp.
ACCCCGGGACGGCGAACGGCCCGCCCCACCGCTGCGGCGGTGTGGGCGGGCCGTTGTCGTCCCCCGGGCCGGACGCCGGTCGGGGAGTGGCTCAGAAGGCCGCCTCCGGGACCTCCATCAGCGACGCGTCGCCCTGAGCGACGATCGCCCGTCGGGCGGTGAGCTCTGGCAGCACGCTGCGCGCGAACCAGTGCGCGACGGCCAGCTTGCCGGTGTAGAAGTCGGCGTCCCGGCCGGTGGCACCTGCGTCCAGCGCCGCCTGCGCGACCATCGACTGGCGGATGAGCAGGTACCCGATGAGCAGGTCGCCGGCGCTCATCAGCAGGGTGACCGCGTGCTCGCCGACCCGGTACAGCTGCGCCGGCCGGCTGGCCGCCGCCGTCGCCCAGCCGGTCAACGTCGCGACCATCGCCTGCACGTCACCGAGCGCGGTGGCCAGCGCGGCGAGCTCGTCCTTGTGCCGGCCGTCCTGGCTGACGGTGGCGGAGGTGGTGCGCAGGAAGTCGGCGAGCTCACCGGCGACCCCGCCGAGCGCCGCCCCCCGGTCGCGGGCGATCTTGCGGAAGAAGAAGTCCTGCGCCTGGATGGCGGTGGTGCCCTCGTAGAGGGTGTCGATCTTGGCGTCCCGGATGTACTGCTCCACGGGGTAGTCCTGGGTGTAGCCGGAGCCGCCGAACACCTGCAGGGCCAGCGCGAGGTTCTCGTAGGCCCGCTCGCTGCCCACCCCCTTGACGATCGGCAGCAGCAGGTCGTTCACCCGCGAGGCGAGATCCCGGTCGCCACCGTCGCTCTCAGCACAGGCGACCCGGTCCTGCCAGGTGCCCGTCCACAGGTAGACCGCGCGCAGTCCCTCGGCGTAGGCCTTCTGCCGCATCAGCATCCGGCGCACGTCGGGGTGGTGGATGATCGTCACCCGCGGTGCGTTCTTGTCCGTCGACCGGGTCAGGTCGGCACCCTGCACCCGCTGCTTCGCGTACTCCAGGGCGTTGAGGTACCCGGTCGACAGGGTGGCGATGGCCTTGGTGCCGACCAGCATCCGGGCGTACTCGATGACGTGGAACATCTGCGCGATGCCGTCGTGCACCTCGCCGAGCAGGTGACCGACCGCCGGGGTGCCGTGCAGGCCGAACGACAGCTCGCACGTCGTCGAGACCTTCAGCCCCATCTTGTGTTCCACGCCGGTGACGAAGACGCCGTTGCGCTCGCCGAGCTCGCCGGTCTCCGGGTCGAAGTGGAACTTGGGGACGACGAACAGGCTGAGACCCTTGGTGCCGGGCCGGTTCTCGATCCCCGCACCCTCCGGTCGCGCGAGCACGAAGTGCACGATGTTCTCGGTCATGTCCTGGTCGCCGGAGGTGATGAACCGCTTGACGCCCTCCAGGTGCCAGCTGCCGTCGGGCTGGCGGACGGCCTTCGTCCGGCCCGCACCCACGTCGCTGCCGGCGTCCGGCTCGGTCAGCACCATCGTCGAACCCCAGTGCCGCTCCACCATCAGCGGGGCGATCCGCTGCTGCTCGGGAGTGCCGAGCTCGTGCAACACCGTCGCCATGCCCGGCCCGGACTGGTACATGAAGACGCTGGGATTGGCCCCCATCACCAGCTCCGCAGCCGCCCAGCGCAGCGACGGCGGGGCGCCCAGACCGCCGGCCGCCGCCGGCGCCTCCAGCCGGAACCACTCGCCGTCGATCATCGCCTGGTAGCTGCGCTTGAACGACTCCGGCAGCCGGATGCTGTGGGTCGCCGGGTCGAAGACCGGCGGATGCCGGTCGGCGTCGACGAACGACGCGGCCAGCGGGCCGGTCGCCACCGACTCCAGCTCGGTGAGGACACCGCGGGCGGTCTCGGGATCCATGTCCGCGAACGGTCCGCGGCCGAGCCGGACCTCGTCGGTGAACACCTCGAACAGGTTGAACTCGAGGTCGCGCAGGTTGCTCTTGTAGTGGGATCGGCTGCGGTCGGACATCGCACGCTCCAGCGTCGGGGGGACGGGCCCGGTCGCCGCCGGCCGGGGACAGCCGCGCGCCGCCCGTTGTTACTGGCCGGTAACTTGCACCGTATTACCGGCCGGTAGGGGACGCAAGACCCGACGGGCGGCCGCTGCCGGTCGCTGCCGGTGGTTGTCGGTGATTGTCGGTGGCGGCTGGCACGATGCGGACGTGCTCGCCGCCCTGTCCCGCTCCGCTGCGGGCTGGACCGTCCGGACCGCCGACGACGACGGCACGCCGCTCGGGCCGGCCGTCATCAGCGACCCGGACAGGGTGGCCCGGCTCGAGGCGGCGGAGCGTCCGCGGTGGCTGTGGGACGCGGCGTCCGCGGTGTACCCGGAACTGCTGCGGGCGGGGGTGCGGCTACGGCGGTGCGTGGACCTGAGCCAGCAGGAGAGGGTGCTGCTCGCCCGGTCCGGGCGCCACGGGGAGCCGGTGTCGGCCGCCGCGGTGCTGGCCCGGCGCGATGCGACAGCCGTCCCGGCCGACCCGCTGCCCGCCGCCGCCGGCGAGCTCGGACTCTTCGACGCGCCGGGTCCGCACGGACCGGCGGTGGACCCCGACGGCCTGCTCGCCGCCCACCGCGACCAGCGGGCGCGGCTCCCGGCCGCCGCCGGATCGCCGCCGGGCGAGGCGGTCGACGTCGAGCCGGCGGCGCTGCGGCTGCTGCTGGCCGCCGACTCCGCGGGGGCGCTGATCGCCGCCGAGATGGGCCACGTGGGCATGCCCTGGGACGCCGCCGTGCACGCCGACATCCTGACGCGGGTGCTCGGCCCGCGACCGGCGCCGGGCGTCCGGCCGGCGGTGATGGCCGGTCTCGCCGCCGAGATCACCGACGCCTTCGGGCATCCGGTCAACCCGGACTCGGCCACCGACCTGCGGGCCGCGTTCCGCCGGGCCGGCTTCGACATCGACAGCACCCGGTCGTGGACCCTGCGGCAGTTGGACCACCCGGCTGTCGAGCCGGTGCTCGCCTACAAGGAGCGGCACCGGCTGTTCACCGCGAACGGCTGGAACTGGCTGGCCCAGTGGGTGCGCGACGGGCGGTTCCGGGCCGACTACGTCCCCGCCGGGGTGGTCACCGGGCGGTGGGCGACCCGTGGGGGCGGCGCCCTGCAGATCCCCAAGGTGGTCCGGGCGGCGGTGGTCGCCGAACCCGGGCACGTGCTGGTGGTCGCCGACGCCGCCCAGCTCGAACCGCGGGTGTTGATCGCGGTCGGCGGGGACGAGCGGCTCGGGGAGTTGGCCGCCGCCGACGACCTGTACGCGGCGCTGGCCGGAGTGGGGTTCAGCGGCCGGCGCGACGACGCCAAGGTCGCGATGCTCGGCGCGATGTACGGCGCCACCTCCGGCGAGGCCGGGCGGCTGCTGGCCACCCTGTTCCAGGAGTTCCCGGTGGCCATGGACCACGTCGAGCGTGCCGCCCGCCGGGGCGAACAGGGCCGGCTGGTCAGCACCGTCCTCGGCCGGACGTCGAACCGGCCCGGCCCGGAGTGGTGGGCGGTGGTCGAGCGGGGCGCGGCGCCGGACGCGTCGACGGCCGAGGAGCAACGGGGGCGGCGGACGGCGCGCTCCTGGGGGCGGTTCACCCGCAACTTCGTCATCCAGGGGTCGGCCGCGGACTGGGCCGCGGTGTGGTTGTCCTGCCTGCGTCGTGACCTCGCCGCCCGCGTCCCGGCCGCCGAGCTGGTGTTCTTCCAGCACGACG
>JBQGEH010000122.1:0-3463 GCA_052039515.1 Nakamurella sp.
AGCCACGGATCACGCCCCGTTCGCGCAGTGACCGGATCCGACCCAGGCACGTCGACGCCGCGATCCCCGCCGCCTCGGCGAGGGCGTTGTTGGGTGTGCGGGCGTCGGCGGCGAGCAGCCGGACCAGCCGCCGGTCGACGTCGTCCAGTCCTGCGGCCACCGGCCGAACAATGCTCGACGGAACCCGTTCCGGGACAGGCCTCGATGATGTTCTGGATGACATGTCCGCAGCGTAGCGAATCTTGTTCGGCGATCTAGGCAGCCGCGAGCCAGATGTTCATACTCTGTCGGACCAGGCTGCACCCCACCCGACGAGCGAAGACAGGCCGGACCATGCGCATCGGTGTCCCCCGCGAGATCAAGAACAACGAGTTCCGCGTCGCCATGACGCCGGCCGGCGTGCACCACCTGACCGCCGCCGGTCACCAGGTCTTCGTCGAGGCCGGGGCCGGGGCGGGGTGCCGCATCACCGACGCCGAGTTCGAAGCGGCCGGGGCCAAGCTGATCGACGACGCCGACGAGCTGTGGGCGACGAGCGAGCTGGTCGTCAAGGTCAAGGAGCCCGTCGCCGCCGAGTACCACCGGCTCCGCGAGGACCTCGTCCTTTTCACCTACCTGCACCTGGCCGCCGACCGGCCGCTGACCGACCGGTTGCTGACCGCCGGCACCACCGCGATCGCCTACGAGACCGTGCAGCTCGCCGACCGCTCGCTGCCGCTGCTGGCCCCGATGAGCGAGATCGCCGGCCGCCTCGCGCCGCAGGTCGGCGCCTACCACCTGATGCGCAACGAGGGTGGCCGCGGGGTGCTGCTCGGCGGCGTGCCCGGCGTCGGCAACGCCAAAGTCGTCGTGCTGGGGGGTGGCGTGTCCGGCATGCACGCCGCCACGATCGCCCTCGGGATGCGGGCCGACGTCACCGTGCTCGACATCTCGCTGCCGACCCTGCGGCGCATCGACGCCCAGTTCGGTGGACAGATCACCACGCTCGCGTCCAACGCCTTCACCATCGCCGAGCAGATCGCCGACGCCGACCTGGTGATCGGCTCGGTGCTCGTCCCGGGCGCGCGGGCCCCCAAGCTCGTCACCACCGAGATGGTGTCGCGCATGCGGGAGGGCTCGGTGCTCGTCGACATCGCCGTCGACCAGGGCGGCTGCTTCGCCGACACCCACGCGACCACCCACGACGACCCCACCTTCGCTGTGCACGGATCGCTGTTCTACTGCGTCGCGAACATGCCCGGGGCGGTGCCGCGCACGTCGACCCACGCGTTGACCAACGCCACCCTCCCCTACGTCACGGCGCTGGCCGATCGGGGCTGGCGGCAGGCGCTGCGCGCCGACGCCGCCCTCGTGCCGGGCCTCACCACCCACGCCGGAGTGCTCGCGAGCGAGCCGGTGGCCGCGGCGCACGGGCTGCGGGCGACTGCGGCGGCCGACCTGATCGGCTGACCTGTGGCCGGGCTCACCGTCCCGGCGGGAAGCACCTGCGGCCGGCTCGCGCTGACCTCGGCATGAGCCTGCTCTTCTCCCCGATCACCCTGCGCGGCACCACCTTCGCCAACCGGGTCTGGCTGGCGCCGATGTGCCAGTACAGCGCGGTCGACGGGGTCGTGAACGACTGGCACCTCGTCCACCTGGGTGCCCGCGCCACCGGCGGCTTCGGACTGCTCCTGACCGAGGCCGCCGCGGTGCTGCCCGAGGGCCGGATCAGTCCCCAGGACGCCGGCCTGTGGAACGACGACCAGACCCGGGCGTGGTCGCGCATCGTGGATTTCGTGCACGACCAGGGCACCCGGATCGGCGTGCAGCTGGCCCACGCCGGCCGCAAGGCGTCCACCCACCGGCCCTGGGACGAGGAGCGGGGCAGCGTGGATCCGTCGGCAGGCGGCTGGCCCACGGTGGGCCCGTCCGCGGTGGCCTTCCCCGGTTACCGCGCTCCGGCCGCCCTCTCGACCGACGAGATCGCCGACGTCGTCCGGGCTTTCGCCGACGCCGCGGCCCGCGCCATGGACGCCGGTTTCGACGTGGTGGAGATCCATGCCGCGCACGGATACCTGGTGCACGAGTTCCTGTCTCCCCGTTCCAACCTCCGGACCGACGGGTACGGCGGGGATCTCGCCGGCCGGAGCCGGCTGCTGCTGGAGATCGTCCACGCGGTCCGCGGGGTGTGGGGCGAACGCCCGCTGCTGGTGCGGCTCTCGGGCACCGACTGGGTCGACGGCGGCTGGGACGTCGAGCAGACCGTCCAGCTCTCGGCGTGGCTGTCGGCCGCCGGCGTCGATCTCGTCGACATGTCGTCGGGCGGGAACGAACCCGCGGACATCCCGGTGGGTCCCGGCTATCAGGTGCCGCTGGCCGCCGAGGTGCGCCACCGGGTCGACGTGCCGGTCGGCGCCGTCGGCCTGATCACCGAGCCCGCGCAGGCCGAGCGGATCCTCGCCGACGGCGAGGCCGACGTCGTCCTGCTCGCGCGGGCGGCGCTGCGGGAGCCGTCCTGGCCGTTCCGCGCCGCGCACGAACTGGGCCTGGATCACCACCGGATCGCCTACCCGGCGCAGTACCGCCGCGGCTCGTGGCCGGACCCGGTGCCCGCCGGTCGCTGACCTCGGCCGGCACCGTCACGGGGCACTGTCGGTGCCCCGCCGTACGGTGCGCTCCATGGGTCGCTTCTACCGCCAGGACGGCATGGCCGTCGTCGAGCTGGCTCCCTCCCGCTGCCCCGCCGGGCACGGTCTCGGGCCGCAACGGGTGCTGGTCGGCACCCAGCCCTGCCTGTGCGCCGGGATGCCGCACCGCACCTGGCAGTGCGTCACCTGTGCGGTCGTGATGGTCTGGCCGCGCTGCGAGCTGCACCCGCACTGGGTCGAGTGGGAGGGCGAGCCGGACTGATCGGGCTCACCGGGGACCGTCGGTCAGCAGACCGGCGGGCCGTCCGCCGTCCCTCACGGCGGGCAGCGTCGCGGCCATCTCCGCCGTCACCGGTGAGACGATGCAGCCCTGCGTGACGGTGCCGAAGGCCGCGGTCCGCTCCGGACGCCGTGCGGCGTGCAGAGCGACATAGGCGCAGACCACCGCGTCCAGGCGGGCCTCCGACCGGCTCAGGGTCGCCTTCGTCGGAGCGGTCCGGACGCGCTCCCCGACCTCGTCCCAACCCGGGTCCGCGGACACCCGCAGCGGCACGTCGGCGTCCGCCAGCGAGACGAGACCCGCCATCAGCCGCCGCATCTCACGCCGCCGGAACTCCAGGTCGCGGTGCGGGCGGGCCTTGTAGCCGAGGATCCGGTCCAGGCCCAGCAGCGCCACCAGGGCGGCGTGCGGGTACACCTCCAGCGCGAGCCGGTCGGCGCCCGACCAGGGATCGACGGACAGCCCCAGGGCTGCGGCCAACCGCGCCGCCCGGCCGCCGTCGGCGAACCCCGGCCGGCCCAGATTGGTGGGATGACAGCCGGCGTGCTGGCGCCGG
>JBQGEH010000123.1:0-2237 GCA_052039515.1 Nakamurella sp.
TGGCCGACATCGGCATCGCCATGGGGGTCGCCGGGACCGACGTCGCCGTCGAGACCGCCGACGTCGCGCTCGCCGGGGACGATCTGCGACGCCTGGTCGATCTGTTCGAGCTGGCCCGCCGCACGCTCGGCGTGATCCGGCAGAACTACGGCCTGTCGATCGCCGTCAACGCCGTCGGGCTGTCGGTCAGCGCGGGTGGCGCCTTGACCCCGGTGCTTGCGGCGATCCTGCACAACCTGTCGTCGGTCGCCGTGGTCGGCAACTCCTCCCGGATCACGCGGCACGCCCTGCCCCGGGCGGCTGTCGATCCCGGCGAGGCGGTGGTCGCCGCGGTCAAGCCGGCGCCGGTCGTGACCGTGCCCATGGAGCACGTCCCGGCCGCATCAACCGGCTGAGTTCCAGGCGGCCTCGGCGACGGGATCGACGACGTCGAACTTCTGCGAGGAGCGGGGGACGGCCATCATGTCGGCCACGGTGGAGCGCCACTGCTCGTAGTGGTCGGTCTCCTTGTGGGCGACGGTGGCCACCACGTCGCGGTACACCTCCACGAGGGTGACGTGTTCCGGGACCGACTGGTCCTGGAGCACGTCAAACCGGAGGATGCCGGGCTCGGCGCGGGAGTTCGTGGCGTTGACGACGGTGGCGGCGAGGAAGTCCTCGAGGCACTCGGGCTTGACCTGGACGGTCACCAGTACGACCAGCATCGGCCCAGTCTGGCACCACGGGTCCCCGTGACGAGGGACGGACCGGCAGCCTCGAGGATGTCAGGGGATCGTGACCGTGGCCAGGCTGCGGGCCGGCACGGTCATCTGCAGGGTGCGGCCCCCGTCCTGCAGGTTCACGGTGCGGGTCCGGCTGTCCTGCGAGTAGAGGACGACGACCCGCTGGCCGTCGGAGTTGTCGAAGGCGACGGCGGTGACGGTGTCCCGTCCGCTGCGGTCGGTGTCGAAGCGGACCGCGCCCGGATCGACGTAGCGGCTCAGGTGCCCCAGCGTGTAGTACTCGGCGTTGCGGGTGACGGCTGCGGTCCGGGTGTCCACGGTCACCACGCCCGAGCAGGTCGAGCAGCCGCCCCGGTGCGGACCGTTGTCCTCATCCAGCGCCAGATTCCAGGTGACCACGGTGGACGACCCGGCCGCGATCGAGTCGATCACCAGATTGCGGGCGTGCCAGCCCAGGGTGTCCGAGAAGCGCTGCGCGGCACTGTCCCCGGCGGCCGCCGAGCCGGAGCATTCGGTGACCATCAGCATCGGCGTGGTGTCCGCGAACGCGCGCATGTCGGACGGTCGACCGGCGTAGCAGTGGAAGGCCAACCCAGCCAGGTGTTCGGCCGCCGAACTGGCCAGCAGGGTGCGCACCATGTCGTCGCCGGTGCGCCAGTTGTGGTCGTACCCCAGCAGGCGGGTCGGTAGCCCCTGCGCCGTGAGCGCCGGCGCCAGCGCGTTGATCAGCCGGATCTGCTGCCACGCGGTCATGGGCATGCCGGGATAGTCCGGCGGTGAGTACATCGGCTCGTTCTGCAGGGTCAGGAAGTCCAGCGGCACCCCGGCGTCGCGGTAGGCGCCGACGGTCCGCACCAGGTAGTCGACGTAGGCCTGCTCGTAGGCCGCTCCCGTGCGCAGGCGGCCGCCGATGAGCGAGTCGCCGGCTTTCATCCAGGCGGGCGCGCTCCAGGGTGTGCCGATGACGGTGAGGCGGCCGGAGATCTGCCGCGCCTGCCGGACCAACGGGAGCACGGTGGTGCCGTCCCGGCCGAGGGTGAAGCGATCCAGGGCGAAGTCCCGCTCCCCGGTGGGGATGTCGTCGTAGGTGAAGTGGGAGCCGGCCACGAACTCGGAGCCGCCGAGGGGTTGCCGGAGCAGGGTGAGGCCGAGACCGTCGGTGGGCGAGAACAGTTCGGTCAGCAGAGCGGTCCGCTGGGTGGCGGGGAGGGCGCGCAGGGCGACGGCGGAGGATTCCGTCAATGACGCGCCGAAGCCGACCATCGTCTGCCGTCGTCGGTCCGGATGCTGGGTGACGACGACATCGGCCGCGGTCCCGGGGGTGACGACCCGGACGGTGGCCGGCGCGACGGCCCGACTGCCGTCCGCGCTGGTGACGACGGCAGCCGCCACCGGTGCCGGGGTGCTGGGTAGCAGGGTCATGGTGATCGCTCCGACGACCGGCAGGACCCATCGACGGGAGAGCCGCAGCAGACCGCCGCGGAGCCAGGAACTACGCAGCGTAACATACATGGA
>JBQGEH010000124.1:0-1944 GCA_052039515.1 Nakamurella sp.
CATCTCCAGCCGCTGGTTCTGCACGAAGGCGGGCATCACCAACCCGGCGAGGACGGCCTGCACGGTCGGTCGGATCGCCGCCGCCCGGTGGCGGCGCGGTCGCCGGGCCGGTGTGGGGCCGGCCGTGCCGACCAGGTCGAACAGGTGATCGCGTTCGACGTCGTCGAGCTGCAGGGCCCGCGCCACCGCGTCCAGCACCTCGGCGGACGCGCCGCGGGCGCGGCCGCGTTCGAGGCGGTTGTAGTAATCGACGCTGACCCCGGCGAGGTGGGCGACCTCCTCCCGGCGCAGCCCGGGGACCCGGCGGGCCCCACCGAAGACGGGCACCCCGGCCGCCTCGGGTGACAGCCGGGCCCGTCGGGACACCAGGAAGTCGCGGATCTCCGCCTGCTGGTCCATGACCGCTGACGCTACGGCCGCGCGGTCGGTTCAGGGGTGTCCTGCCGGTACCTGGTTCGGCCGGACCCGGGGTGCGGCCCGGTCTGCCCTCGTCGCGGCCGACGCGCTTCGATGGAGCGGAGCCGGGGTCCACCCGGTCCGGAAGGACACGATGACACGAGCGTTGACCCTGCTGTTCGCGGTGGCGGGCGGCGCCGCCGTCGGCAACCTCTACTGGGCGCAGCCGCTGCTCGAGGAGATCGCGCGGGCGCTCGGGGTGTCGACCGGTGCGGCGGGACTGCTGGTGACGGTGACCCAGATCGGCTACGCGGTCGGCATCTTCCTCGTGGTGCCGCTGGGGGACGTGCTGAACCGCCGGCGGCTGATCCCGGCGGTGCTGGTGGCGTCGTCGCTGGCGTTGTTCGCCGCGGCCGCCGCGCCGGGTTTCGCGCTGCTGATGGTCGCGCTGGTGCTGGTCGGGCTGACCACGGTCGCCGGGCAGCTGCTCATCCCGCTGGCCGGTGACCTCGCCGCACCCGCGGACCGGGGACGCGTGGTCGGGACGGTGGTGTCCGGGGTGCTGATCGGCATCCTGCTGTCCCGGACGATCAGCGGTCTGGTCGCCGACGCGTTCGGCTGGCGGGCCATCTACGTGCTGGCGGGGGTGATCGCGCTGGTGTTCGCGGCGGTGCTGTCGCGGGCGTTGCCGGTGCTGCCGTCACGCGACCGGATCCCGTACGGGCCGCTGCTGGGCTCGGTGTTCGCCGCGGTGCGGCGCAACCGCCCGGTCCCGGTGACGCTGGTGCTGAGTTCGATCGGCTTCGGGGTGTTCACGCTGTTCTGGACGTCGATCACGTTCCTGCTCAGCGAGGAGCCGTACGGCTACTCGGTGACGCAGATCGGCCTGGTGGGACTGGTGGGGCTCGCGGGAGCGGTGGCCGCGCAGCGCGCCGGCCGGCTGCACGACCGCGGCTGGTCGGTGCCGGTCACCGGGATCGCTCTCGCGGTGGCGCTGGCGTCGCTGGTGCTGGCCGCGGTCGGACAGCGTTCGCTGGTGGCGGTCCTGGTCGCGGTGCTGGTGCTGGACATCGCCATCCAGGCGTTGAACGTGCTCAACCAGTCCCGGGTGTTCGCGGTGGAACCGGGGGCGCGCAGCCGCCTCAACACCGCTTTCGTCACCGTCAACTTCGTCGGCGGGGCCGTCGGGTCGGCGCTCGCGTCGGTGCTGTGGCACGTCGGCGGCTGGACGGCGGTGATGACCGGCGGGTCGGTGGCGTTGCTGGTCGGGCTGGTCGTGTGGGCGGTGCACCGGCGGGGACGGCTGGTGGTGGCTCCGGTGGCGGCGGAATGACCGGCTCTCTCCGCCACCGCTGGCGGATCGACCCCGCCGAGTACCTGCGTCACGAGCAGCGGCGCGGTCGGCGGTACGCCTACGAGACTCTCGACGTCCGGCACACCGCCCTGGTGGCGGTGGACCTGGTGCCGTTCTTCGTCCGCGACAATCCGTACGCCCGGGGCATCGTCGCCGACGTCAGGGCTCTGGCTGCGACGGTCCGTGACGGTGGA
>JBQGEH010000125.1:0-3065 GCA_052039515.1 Nakamurella sp.
CCACACCGACGTCGTCGTCGTCCCCTGCGCGACATCGATGACGGTCAGCGCGATCGGGGTGTACAGCACCATCTGGAACAGGATGACCGGTGCCATCAGCGATCCGTCGCCGAGAACGTAGGACGCGATGGGGATCCCGAGATTGCCGGCGTTGACGTAGCTCGCCGACATCGCGCCCACCGTCGTCCGCGCGATGCCCCACCGGCGCAGCCCACCGACCACCGCGAACAGCGTCGCGCAGACCAGCGTGGCCAGCACCGTGACCAGCAGCGGGGTCGACCACAGCACGCCCAGGTCCGACGTGGAGGTCAGCTGGAACAGCAGTGCCGGGGTGGCGACGTTGAACGTGAGCAGCGAGAGCACCGGACGGCCGTTCGGTCCCAGCACCGACCAACGGCCGAGCAGGTACCCCACCCCGACCACCACGCCGATGACCGCGAAGCCGCTGAGCACACCGCCCACCGCCGACCCCCTCCCGCGTCGGCTCATTCTCCCCGCCCGTCGGACCGGTATCGCCGCCGGCGGACGTGCGCTCCTAGGCTGGTCGACGTGCCCACCGCCCTGTTCTCCCGCGGCGACGAGACCGCCGTCCTGGACCGGGTCCTCACCGACGCCGCCCGTGGGGAAGGCAGGGTGGTGATGCTGGAGGGACCGGCCGGCATCGGCAAGACCGCGTTGCTCGAGTACCTGCGCGAGGAGGCCGGCGCCCGGGGCCTGCGAGTGCTGACGGCCCGGGCGTCGGAGCTGGACCGGTCGTTCGCCTACGGCGTGGTCCACCAGCTGTTCGAGCCGGCCCTGGCCGGCGCCGGACGGGCCGAGCGTGACCGGTTGCTGACCGGTGCGGCGGGCCGGGCTGCGGCCCTGTTCGCCGGCGCGGACGCCACCGACGAGCAGGGCTACGCCGTCCAGCTGGGGCTGTACTGGCTGACCGTCAACCTCACCGAGAGCCGCCCGCTGTTGCTGCTGGTCGACGACCTGCAGTGGGCGGACCTGCCCACCCTGCGCTTCCTGGAGTACCTCGGCCGCCGGCTCGATGCGCTGCCGATGGCCGTGGTGGCCACCGTCCGGTCCGCCGAGCCGGACACCCCCACCGACCTGCTCACCGAGATCGGGCACGGCCCGGCGGCGACCGTGCTGCATCCCGCCCCGCTCGACCCCGGGGCTGTCGCCGACGTGCTGGCCCGTTCGCTGGGCTCGCTGCCGGAACCCGGCTTCACCGCGGCGGCCGTGCGGGCCACCGGCGGGAACCCGCTGCTGGTCACCCTGCTCGCCCGGGAGGCCGCCGCCGCCCACCTCACCGGTGCCGACGACGAGGGCGAGCGGCTCACCGACCTCGGCGCGCGCGGGGTGGCGCCGACCGTCGCACGGCGGTTGCGGCCGTTGGGACCGGACGCGGTGGCACTCGCCCGCGCCGCTGCCGTGGCCGGGGAGCGCGGGACCGCCGACGACCTGCAGGCGCTGGCCGGCCGGGACCGGGACACCGTCGCGCGCACGCTGGACGCGCTGGCCGCCGCCGGGGTGCTGGAACCGGGCTCCTGGTCGTTCGTGCACCCGTTGGTCAAGGCGGCCGTCATCGGCTCCTGCCCGGCGGACCAGCTGTCGGCCCTGCACCGCACCGCCGCGGACCGGCTCCGGGCCCGCGGTGCCCGGCCGGCCGAGATCGCGCTGCACTGGCTGGCGGTCACCCCGTCCGGGGACCCGCAGGCCGTCGACGACCTGCTGCG
Organism: Nakamurella sp.; assembly: GCA_052039515.1. Taxonomy (GTDB): domain Bacteria; phylum Actinomycetota; class Actinomycetes; order Mycobacteriales; family Nakamurellaceae; genus Nakamurella. The sequence continues at coordinate 1,725 of JBQGEH010000125.1, forward strand.
GTCCGCGGCCGCCGCAGCCGCCGAGGACGCCCACGAAGCCGCGATCGACCACCTCCGGCGGGCCCTCGCCGAACCGCCGACCCCCGCGCAGCTGCCCCGGGTGCTGCTCGCGCTCGGCGAGCTCGAGGTGCGGCTGCTGCAGCCGACGGGTCCGGAGCGGTTGCGCCGCGCGTTGACGTTGCTGCCACCCGGTGACGACGCGGCCCGCGCCCGCGCGGCCCTGGGCAACCACCTGGTGCACACCGACCCGGTGGCCGCACTCGACGAGGTCCGGCAGGGGCTGGCCGAGGCCACCGAACCCGCCCTCAAGCTGCGGCTGGAGGCCTTCGTCCTGGAGGCGTTGATCCTGCCGGAGGCGTTCCCCGAGGCGCGGGCGGCGGCGTTCGCGGCGGCCCGCGCCGACCCGTCGCCGTCCTCCATCGCGCTCGCGCACCTGGCGGTGAAGGAGGCCTGCTCCGGACGTGCCGCGCCGCTGGTGCGGGCGATGGCCGAACGGGCGCTGGCCGACGGGAGTCTGATGGCCACCGTCGGCCCCGCCAGCACGACGTGGAACCTGCTCACCCACGCGATCCGCTTCACCGAGGCGGCCGACCGCTGCCGCGAGGTGCTCGAGCAGGGTGAGGAGCGGGTGGTCGCGCACGGCCTGCGCGAGGCCCGGTTCTTCGTCGACCAGTCCTGGGGTTACTGGCACCGCGACTTCGGGTCGGTGGCCACCGGCGCCGCCCGGGCGCTGCTCTGCCTGGAGAACGTCCGGGAGCTGGGCTTCGAGCTGACCGTGCCGGTGGCGGCGGCGGTCGCGGCCGAGAACCTGGTGCACCGCGATCGTCTCGACGAGGCCGCGGCCGTGCTGGACCTTCCGTTGGGCGCCGCCGAGGGCACGTTCATGGAGCCGTTCACGTTGACCGCGCGGGGTTACCTGCGGCTGCTGCAGGGCCGGCTGGACGAAGCCGAGACCGACCTGCGGCGGGTGGTCGCCTTCGACGCGTCCCGCGGCTGGATCATCCCGAACGCCTCCAGCGTGCGGTTGCGGCTCGCAGAGGTGATGGTCGCCCGGGTGCACCGCGACGAGTCGAGGGCGCTGGCCGAGGAGGACGTCACGGTGGCCACCGCGGCGCAGCTGCCCGGGTCGGTCGGGATGGCGATGCGGGTCCGGGCCCTGACGGCGGAGCCGGACGAGGCGGTCGCCACCCTCACCGAGGCCGTCGAGCTGCTGGACGGCACACCGTACCGGCTGGAGGCCGGCTGGGCGCTGCACGACCTGGGGGCCCGGCTGAACCGGGCCGGTGACCGCACCGCCGCCCGCGAGCCGCTGCGCCGCGCGCTGGACGCCGCCACCCGGAC
>JBQGEH010000126.1:0-7570 GCA_052039515.1 Nakamurella sp.
TTCGCGTCGGTCACCGTTCGTCCGAATGCCCACACCGGCCGGTCGCCCGGCCGGTGTCGAGACGGCCGCAACCTGGTTGCGAGGTGGTCTCGACAGTGACGAACAACGCCCGGCGGGTGCCGGGGACGGGCGTAGGCTGTCCCGCGGGAGGCACCGACATGACTGCCATGAACACCGCTGACGTGGAAGCGGAGCTCTACCGGATCCGCGCTTTCGCCGACACCGACAACCGGCGTCGCAAGTGCATGGCCATGGTCCGGCTGGACGAGTTGCACAGCCAGGCCGTGGATGTCGCGGCGCAGCAGTCGCTGATCAACCGCATCGTCGCCCTGCGCCGGGAGATCAAGGCCTCCCTCTAGCGCACCCCGGTGCCCGCCGCCCGCTTCTGACGGGCCGCCTCCCCGCTCCCCCCGCCCGACCGGTGCCGCGCACCGGCGGGACCCCGGCCGTGAGTCCCCGGCCGTCGTCGGCTCCGCTCCGACGCGCCTCCGGCGCCGCTCACCCGCCGTGATCTCCACCTCCGCCACCCGCCGCAGCCGCTGAGCCGACCGGGTGATGATCAGGACGCGCCAGACGTCCTTCCACCCCGCCCGCCCGGGCCGTGATGGGGTCAGCAGGTGATCAGGCGCTGCACTATGCTCTGGGTCACATTGCGATCGCCCTGTCTTCCCGGCACGCGGCCGACGGGCATCGACGACGCCCCGGCGGCGCGTCGGTCCGGACCCTCGAGGAGTGTCGAGCAGTGACCTGAGCCTCCGGTGACCCGACCCCCGGCCGCATCCTTTCCCCCTGTTCCGCAGCGAGCGATGGAGACCTCTGACATGACGACGACCACCCTGGACGAGCACCGCGGCGAGACGACCGGACGGCCCCAGCTGTTCAGCCGCATCGCGGTGGTGAACCGGGGAGAGCCGGCGGTCCGGCTGATCAAGGCGGTCCGTGAGCTCAACGCCGAGCGCGGGACCGACATCAAGGTCGTCGCCCTGCACACCGAATCCGAGCGGGGGGCGCTGTTCGTCCGGGCCGCCGACGAGAGTGTGGTGCTGCGCGACGTGGGCACGGCGGGCATCCCGTACCTGGACCACGCGGAGCTGGAGCGGGCACTGCGGGCCAGCGGCGCCGACGCGGTGTGGGTGGGCTGGGGCTTCGTCGCCGAGGACGCCGCGTTCGCCGAGCTGTGTGCCCGGCTGGGCATCACGTTCATCGGCCCGTCGCCGGAGGCGATGCGCCGGCTGGGCGACAAGGTCGAGGCCAAGCTGATGGCCGAGGCGTCCAACGTGCCGGTGGCGGCGTGGTCGGGCGGTCCGGTGGAGAGCCCCGAGGACGCGCGGCGGCACGCCGAGGTCATCGGCTACCCGATGATCCTCAAGGCCCGCAGCGGCGGTGGTGGCCGCGGCATCCGCATCGTCCGCGACCCGTCGGAGCTCGACGAGGCGATCGAGCGGACCCAGGGCGAGGCGCTGCGCAGCTTCGGCGATCCGGTGATCTTCATGGAGCACCTGGTCGAGGGCGCCCGCCACATCGAGGTGCAGATCATCGCCGACAACCACGGCAACGTGTGGGCACCGGGCGTGCGGGACTGCTCCATCCAGCGCAAGAACCAGACACTCATCGAGGAGAGCCGGTCGCCCGCGCTGACCGACGAGCAGGACCACGACCTGCGGCAGGGCGCGATCGCGCTGGTCCGCTCGGCGGGCTACCGCGGGGCCGGCACGGTGGAGTTCCTGTACCAGCCGCAGAAGAAGACCTTCGCCTTCCTCGAGGTCAACACCCGCCTGCAGGTCGAGCACCCGATCACCGAGGCGACCACCGGCATCGACCTGGTCAAGCTGCAGATCATGGTGGCGGCGGGGGAGCCGCTGCCCGGCGACCAGCCGACGGCCTTCGGTCACGCCATCGAGGCCCGGCTCAACGCCGAGGACGCCGAGGCCGGCTTCACCCCGGCACCGGGTGTGGTCGAGCTCGCGACGATGCCCAACGGCCCGGGGATCCGGGTCGACACCGGCATCGCCACCGGCGACGTCATCCCGCCCGACTACGACTCGATGGTCGCCAAGATCATCGCCTGGGGCCGCGACCGGGACGAGGCACTGGCCCGGCTGCGTTGCGCGCTGCGCGACACCACCGTCGTGCTGCGCGGCGGCACCACCACCAAGTCGTTCCTGCTGGAGCTGCTGGACCGGCCGGAGCTGATCAGCGGCACCGCCGACACCGGCTGGCTGGACCGCGTCGGGCTGCCGCTGAGCGAGGGGCTGCCGGCGCACGCCGACGTCGCCCTGCTCTCGGTGGCCGTGGACGTCTACGAGGCCGAGGAGCGGCTGGACCGCGACGCCTTCCTGCGGTCGGCCAGCGGCGGCCGGCCCCGCGCCCGCGACGTGCTGAGCCGCACCGTGGAGCTCGGGTACCAGGGGCAGTCCTACAGCCTCGAGGTCGCCCAGATCAGCCCGCACCGCTACCGGGTCACCACCGACAACAGCGCCGGCGGGGCCGCGACCAACGGCGCGGCCGACGGTGCCGCGTCCGGTCCGGTGACCGTGGACGTCGCCGTCGAGCGGCTGTCGGAGTTCGAGAGCCGGGTCACCGTCGGGTCCCGCCGGCACCGGGTGGTCACCATCGAGGGCCCGTCGGATCACCGGGTCGAGGTCGACAGCGTCAGCCACCGGATCACCCGCGACGAGGGCGGCATGGTCCGCTCGCCCGCGCCGGCCGTGGTGGTCGCCATCCCGACCTCGCCCGGCGACGAGGTCGAGGCCGGCCAGACCCTCATCGTGCTCGAGAGCATGAAGATGGAGACGCACATCCGGGCGCCCTACGCGGGCCGGGTGCGCGAGCTGATGGCCACGGTCAACTCCCAGATCGACGCGGGCGGCGCGCTGCTGCGGCTGGACAGGATCGAGACCGATGACGCCGCGGCGGCGGCCAGCACCGCGCCGCGGGTCCACTTCGACGCCGGCACCGGCGCCGCCAGCCGGGACCACCGGGCGGTGGCCGAGCAGAGTCTCGGGCTGCTGCGGGCGATGATCACCGGCTTCGACGTCACCGCCGCGCAGGCCCGCCAGGCGCTGGCCCGTTACGACCGGGCTCTCGCCGACCTGCCGGAGGACAGCGACCTGCGGCGGGCGGAGTTCCAGCTGCTCAGCACGTTCGCCGACCTGTGCGAGCTGTCCCGCAACCGGCCGGCCGGGGCCGAGCAGGCCGCCGACGAGCGGGTGCACAGCCCGCGCGAGCACTTCCACGCCTACCTGCACTCGCTGGACGCCGAGCGGGAGGGTCTGCCGGCGTCGTTCCGGCAGCGACTGACCCGGGCGCTGCGGCACTACGGGGTCACCGACCTCGAGCCGTGCCCGGAGCTGGAGGACGCGGTCTTCCGGGTGTTCCTGGCCCTGGAACGGGCCGGTGCGCAGACCACGGTGATCGCCGCGCTGCTGGAGCGCTGGCTGACCGACGGCGGGGTGCCCGCCGGGGCCGCCGAGGACGACCTGGGCGACGTGCTGTCCCGGCTGATCGTGGCGACCCAGTTGCGCTACCCGGTGATCGGCGACCTCGCCCGCAACGTGCGGTTCCAGGCGTTCGACCGGCCGGTCATCGAGGCGGCCCGGGCCAACGTGTTCAGCGGCAGCCGCGAGACGCTGCGCTACCTCGGGGAGAACCCGCAGGCGGCCGACTACGCCGACCGGATGGGCGAGCTGGTCAACGGCCCGCAACCGTTGATCCGGCTGCTCGCCGAGCAGCTCGTCGACCGGGGTCCGTACCTGGAGCCGATGCTCGAGGCGATGACGCGCCGCTACTACAAGGTGCGCACCCTGACCGACGTGCGGACCAGCCGCGAGGGCGACCGGCCGTTCGTCAGCGGCCGGTTCGATCTCGGCGGCCAGTCGATGCACCTGTTCGCCACCGTCGCCGACGGCGAGGCCGACCTGAGCGCGGCGCTGGGCACCGCCGAGCAGCTCGCCGCGGCGGCCGAACAGCCGTGGAACGTGGTCACCGACGTGTACCTGTCGTGGACCGACCGCCCGGGATCCGACGAGGTGGCGACCCGGCTGCAGGCGACGCTGGCCGGCTTCCCGGGGCTGTTCGCCGGGCGCCGGGTCACGGTCATCGTGTGCGCCGACGCGTCCCGGATCGACACCCGCACCGTGGAGCAGTTCACCTTCCGGCCCAGCGGCAACGGCCCGGTCGAGGAGCGGGTGATCCGCGGCATGCACCCGCTCACCGGCCAGCGGCTGGACCTGTGGCGGCTGAAGAACTTCGTCGGCACCCGGCTGCCGTCGGCGGAGGACACCTACCTGATGCACCTCGTCGCGCCGGACAACCCGGCCGACGAGCGGCTGGTGGCGATGGCCGAGATCCGCGACGCCCAGCCGGCCCGCGACGCCAACGGCGTGGTCACCGGGTTCCCCGCCGCCGAGCGCGTCCTCGGGGCGTGCCTGGACAGCATCCGGCGGGTGCAGGCGTCGCGCGGCAACAAGGCGCGGCTGGACAAGAACCAGATCTTCCTGCACGTCTGGCCGCCGATCGAGCTGCCGCTGCGGGACCTCACCCAGTTCGCGCGCAACTACGCGCCGCTGTCGATCGGGGCCGGGCTCGAGGAGATCACCGTGCTCGCGACCCTGCAGGAGCCGGGGCAGCGGGCCCGGGCGATCGCCCTGCGGTTCACCGACGCGGCCGGCACCGGGATGACCGTCAAGGTCACCGCCCCGCCGACCGACCCGATCGTGCCGCTGGACGACTACACGCAGAAGGTGCAGCGGTCGGCCGCCCGCGGGCTGGTCTACCCGTACGAGATCGTGCCGCTGCTGACCGGTCCGGACGGCAGCTGGACCGAGTACGACGTCGCCACCCCCGGCGACCTGTCGACGTTCGGTCCGGTCGACCGGCCGAAGGGCCGCAACAAGGCGGGGGTCATCGTCGGGCTGGTCTCCACCCCGACCGCCCGGTACCCGGAGGGCATGGAGCGGGTGGCCATCTTCGGCGACCCGACCAAGGCGCTGGGCACGGTCGCGGTCGCCGAGTGCGCGCTGGTCGTCGCGGCGATCGACCTGGCCGAGGAGCGGGGCATCCCGGTCGAGTGGTTCGCGCTGTCGTCGGGCGCGAAGATCTCGATGGACTCCGGCACCGAGAACATGGACGGGGTGGCCCGGGCGCTGCGCCGGATCGTCACGTTCACCCAGGGCGGCGGCGAGATCAACGTCGTGGTGGCCGGTATCAACGTCGGTGCGCAGCCGTACTGGAACGCCGAGGCCACGATGCTGCAGCACACCAAGGGCGTGCTGATCATGACCCCGGACAGCGCCATGGTGCTCACCGGCAAGCACTCGCTGGACTACTCCGGCGGCGTGTCCGCCGAGGACAACTTCGGCATCGGCGGCTACGACCGGGTGATGGGCCCCAACGGTGAGGCGCAGTACTGGGCACCGAACATCGGCGGCGCGGTGGACGTGCTGTTCGCCCACTACGACCACGCCTACACCGCACCGGGCGAGCGGTTCCCGCGGCGGGCGGAGACCTCCGACCCGATCGAGCGGGACGTGCGCAGCTACCCGCACAGCCACCCCGACAGCCCGTTCACCACGGTCGGTGAGATCTTCGCCGACGAGACGAACCGGGACCGCAAGAAGCCGTTCGACATCCGCGCGGTCATCCACGCGGTCGTCGACGCCGACCACGCCGTGCTGGAGCGGTGGGCGGCGATGGCCGACGCGGACACCTCGGTGGTGGTCGACGCGCACCTCGGGGGCTACCCGGTGACCGTCATCGGGATCGAGTCGCGGCCGATCGCGCGGCGCGGCTACCTGCCGGCCGACGGCCCGGACCAGTTCACCGCGGGGACGCTGTTCCCGAGCTCGTCGAAGAAGACGGCGCGGGCGATCAACGCGGCCAGCGGCAACCGGCCGCTGGTGGTGCTGGCCAACCTGTCCGGGTTCGACGGGTCGCCGGAGTCGCTGCGCAAGATCCAGCTGGAGTACGGCGCCGAGATCGGCCGGGCCATCGTCAACTTCGACGGCCCGATCGTGTTCTGCCTGGTGTCGCGCTACCACGGCGGTGCGTTCGTGGTGTTCTCCGGGGCGCTGAACGACAACATGGAGGTCGTCGCGGTCGCCGGGTCGTTCGCCTCGGTCATCGGTGGCGCGCCGGCCGCGGCGGTGGTGTTCACCCGGGACGTCAACAACCGCACGGCCGCCGACCCCCGGGTGCAGGAGCTCGAGAGCCCGATCGCGGCGACCCGGGACGACGCGGAGACGGCCGAGCTGCGGGTGCAGCTGGCCGACGCCCGGTCGTCCGTGCGGGCGGAGAAGCTCGGTGAGGTGGCGGCGGAGTTCGAGGCCATCCACAACATCGACCGGGCCAAGGAGGTCGGGTCGGTGCACACCATCATCCCGGCCGAGGAACTGCGGCCCTACCTGGTCAGCGCGGTGGAACGGGGGATGGCCCGCACCACCGGGGTCTGACCGGCGCGAGTCCCCGGCGCCCGCTCCCGACCTCCCGGGGGCGGGCGCCGGTGCGTCCGGCGACCTGTGCGGTTGCGCACACGGTGTGACCGACTCGTTGCTCCGGACGGGTCGACGGCGCAGGTCGGGGCCCATCGTGCCGGGCGTCGGTCGCGCTGCGTCACCAGGACCTCCCCGTGCGGTGGGCCGTAGGTCACAGCCGGGACACGGCCGGTGGGCTAGATTGTCCTGGCCTGGACGCGCCCACGGTGGTCGCCGTGACCAGGCTCCCCGACGAGAAGCGCGAGGTGGCCGCATGCCCGCAGTGCCTGTGACCCCGGGACCCATCCGGGTCGTGACCCTGGATCTGGCCGATCCCCGGCTCGAGGACACCGCGCCGGACGAGGGGCTGTGGGTGGTCGGGCTCCGCGACGGGCTGCCGCTGGCGCTGATCGAGGTCGACCGGTCCGCCGGAGCCCCGTCGTTGGACGCACAGCTGAGCGCCCTGGCCGCGGCCCACCCCGCCGTCGACCACGCCTGGCGAGACCTGCCCGACGCCGCGTTGCCGCACGCGACCGTGGTGGTCCCGTCGGTGGTGCGTCGGCTGGACGACCTCGAGACGTGCCTGGCCGCCATCGAGGCGCTGGACTACCCGAACTTCGACGTCGTCATCGCCGACAACCGGGCCGAGGTACCGGCGGACGACCCGCTGGTCGCGATGCTCGCGAACCGGCCGTCGTTCCGCTCCATCCGGGTGCCCAAGCCCGGAGTGGGAGCCGCCCGGCAGGCCGGCTGGCGGGCCGCCACCGGTCAGATCATCGCCTTCGCCGACGACGACGTCCGGGTCGACCGCGGCTGGCTGCGGTCCTACGCGGCCCGCTTCGCCGCCGACCCGGAGCTGGGTGCCTGCACCGGGCTGATCCTGCCCGCCGAGCTGCAGACGCCGGCCCAGGTGTACTTCGAGCGGTACTACGGCGGGTTCGCCGGCGAGCGGTTGTTCGCGCCACTGGTCCTGGAGACCGGCACCGGAGTACTGGGCCGCGCCCAGTTGACCGCCCGCGACGAAGCCGGCGAGCCGGTGCGGCAGGCGCCGCTCTACGGCGTCGGCGCCTACGGAGCCGGCGCCAACATGGCGATCCGCC
>JBQGEH010000127.1:0-4501 GCA_052039515.1 Nakamurella sp.
TCCCATCCGTCGAGGGCGGTACCGGACGTCACCGGTACCGCCCTCGACGTGTGTCCGGGCCTGCCGGCGTGGACTCGCCCGTGAGCCGGCGGGTGGTGCGAGGCACCTTCGCCACCGTGTCGTCAGCTCCGCGACGGGTGCAGCCGTCGCGAAGCAGCGGCACCGGTCGCGAAGCAGCGGTACCGGTCGCGGCGGGACGAGCGCGCCCAGAGCCCCGGGACCTCAGCGCATCCGGCGGGCCCGGCCGACGTCCAGGATCGCCTTCTCGATGGCGTAGTCCGGATCGGCGGCGAGACCCTTGACCTCGCCGTTCAGCCGCGCGGTGACCGCGACCGCCCAGGCCAGACCGGCGGGCGACCAGGCCCGCGCCGCCGACTGGGCGCGCTCGACCTTCCACGGCGGCATCCCCAGCTGGGACGCGAGCTGGTAAGAGCTGCCGACCCGGCCCGAGCCGGCCACCCGGGCGACCGTACGGACCCCGTCGGCCAGCGCGTCGGCGACCAGCACCTGGGCGACGCCGATCTGGGTGGCCCACCGCGCCGCCTCCAGCGCGCCGGCCACGTCCCCGGCGATCGCCTTGTCGGCCACGGTGAAGCCGCTGACCTCGGCGCGGCCGCGGTGGTAGCGCCGCACCGAGGCCTCGTCGACCAGTCCTCCGGTGTCGCTCACCAGCTGCCCGGCCGCACTGGCGAGCTCCCGCAGGTCGTTGCCGACGGCGTCGATCAGTGCGGCCACCGCGTCCGGCGTCGTCGTGCCGCCGGCGGCGCGGATCTCGCCCTTGACGAAGTCGACGCGCTCCGCCGGCTTGGTGACCCGGCTGCACGGCACGACCGACGCCCCCGCCTTGACCAGCGCGTCGGTGAGCGCCTTGTTGCGGGCCCCGCCGGCGTGCTGCACGACCAGCGTCACCCCGTCCACCGGATCGGCCAGGTAGCCGGTGAGGGCGGTGGCCATCTCCTTGCCGGCCTCGTGGGCGTTGCGGACGACGACGACCCGGGGCTCGGCGAACAGGCTGGGCGCGACCATGTCGGCGAACGTCGCCGGCGTCAGGTCCGATACCGCCGACTCCCGGCGTTCGGCCTCGGGCTCGGCCTTCTGCACCCGCCGTACGGCGGCGGCGACAGCCCGCTCGACGAGCAGCGACTCCTCGCCGGAGACCAGCACCAGGGACGGGTTCGGGGCCATGCCACCGATCCTGCCAGGCACCACCGACAGCGAGGCCGGCGCCGACAGCACCGCGGGCGGGGTCAGCGGTGGTCGGTGACCGGGGTGAGCTCGATGCCGAACAGCGTGTGCAGCGCGGCCACGTACCCGGCCCCGTTGCCGGACCGGGCCAGCTCCTGCGCCCGCAGGGTCGGGGTGTGCAGCATCGACCGGGTCACCCGGTGCAGCGCCTGCTCGAGCTCGGCGGCGACCGCGTCGTCGAACTTCACCCGCAGCCGGTCCATCTCCTTGGCGACCACCCCGGAGACGTGCGACCGCAGGGCGACCACGGCCGGATCCAGCGCGCGCACGGCCTGACTGTCCTCGAACTCGGCGACCGCGGCGATGACCAGGTCCTGCGCCTCGGTGAGCGCGTCCAGCTGCTCCCCCGGCGCATGGGCGGCGACGGTGTGCAGATCCACGACCCGGACGGTGGGCAGTGCCCGCACATCCTCGGTGATGTCGGAGCGCAGGGCGAGGTCGACCACGGTCAGGGGGCGGTCCCGGCCACTGTCGCGCATCAGGTCGGCGGTCAGGACGCCGCCGGTGGTTCCGCTGCAGGCGACCAGCAGGTCGACCTCCTTGACCGCGGTCGGCAGGTCGGCCGCGGCCACCGGGTGGGCGCCGTGGGTGGCGGCGAACGCCTCGGCCCGCCCGCTGGGCGAGTAGACCTGCAGGTCGGTGCAGCCCCGGGCGCGTAGTGCGCTGGCGACCACCCGGGCGTAGGAGCCGGTGCCGATGACGAGCGCGGACCGGCCGGCCAGCGCCCCCTCGTCCGCCTCGACGACGTCCAACGCCACCGACGCCACCGAGCGGCCCGCGGCACCCAGCCGGGTGCGCGACTGCACGAGCTTCGCGGTGCGCGACGCCCGCTGGAACAGCTGGTTCAGCACCGGGGAGACGGTCGCCTGCTGCTGCGCCCGGCGCAGCGAGCGGGAGACCTGACCGGAGATCTCGGCCTCGCCGACGACCATCGAGTCCAGACCGGAGGCCACCGCGAACAGATGGGCGGCGACCGGCGCACCCACCCGCACCTTGAGCTGGGCCGCGACCGTGTCGACCGGCATCCCGGCGGCGTCGGCGAGAGCGGCCGCGACGGTGTCCACGGCGTCGTGGAAGCGGCGGGCGTCGACGTAGATCTCGACCCGGTTGCAGGTGGCCAACACGACCGCGCCGCGCACCGGCCCGTCGAGAGCACCGTCGTCCAGGGTGTCACCGGCGCCCGCGAGCGGCCCGGCGGCGATCAGTGTGTCGGCGATGTTCTCCGCACCGGCGGAGAGGCGTTGCAGATCGGTCAGCTCCAGATCGTGGTGGGAAACACCGAGGAGCATGAGCACACCGGCGATGCTACCGACGGCGAGGGCCGTCCTCCACTAAGGCGACCCTAACCTGGCAGCGTCCCGACCTGCGGTTATGGCGACCAGGGAGGCGGTGTGACCGGGTAGACGCCGGTCCATGACGACGCATACGGGACCACCGTCGGAGCCGGCCGGCGGGCCCGGTCCCGGCGGCGCACCTGGAAGGATGGACCGGCCATGACTCAGACCACGCCGCTGCCCGCCGACCACCCCATCAACACCGCCGACACCGGCGCGTCGCGGCTGTCCGCGGCCTGCCGGGGCGAGCGGACCGGCCCCCGTCCGGTCTGGTTCATGCGACAGGCCGGCCGTTCGCTCCCGGAGTACCGGGAGGCCCGGCGGGGCGTGGCGATGCTGGACTCGTGCCTGATGCCGGAACTCGCCGCCGAGATCACCCTGCAGCCCGTCCGGCGGCACGGCGTGGACGCGGCGGTCTTCTTCAGCGACATCGTGGTGCCGCTCAAGCTCGCCGGCATCGACGTGGAGATCGTCCCCGGCGTGGGACCGGTGGTGGCGAACCCGGTCCGCACCGCCGCCGACATCGCGGCGCTGCCCGAGCTGGACCCGGCGGCGCTCGCGCCGGTCGAGCAGGCCATCCGGCTGTGCACCGCCGAGCTCAAGTCGACGCCGCTGCTGGGCTTCGCGGGCGCGCCGTTCACCCTGGCGTCGTACCTGGTCGAGGGCGGTCCGTCCCGGGAACACCTGGTGACCAAGGCGATGATGTACGCCGAGCCGCAGACCTGGGCGTCGCTGGCCGGTTGGGTGGCGCGCACCACCGCGGCGTTCCTGCGGGCGCAGGTGCTCGCCGGGGCGTCGGCGGTCCAGCTGTTCGACTCCTGGGCCGGCGGCCTGTCGTTGGCCAACTACACCGAGCACGTCGCCGCGCACTCGGCGACCGTGCTGGACGCGGTCGCCGACCTGCCGGTCCCGCGGATCCATTTCGGGGTCGGTACCGGCGAGCTTCTGCCGGCCATGCGTGACGCGGGCGCCACGGTCATCGGTGTGGATCACCGGATCCCGTTGAGCACGGCCAACTCCCGGCTCGGCGGCACCACCCCGCTGCAGGGCAACATCGATCCGGCCGCGTTGTTCGCCGGGCGCGAGGCGCTGCACCGGCACACCCTCGAGGTGCTCCGGGAGGGCGACAGCGCCCCCGGGCACATCGTTAATCTCGGCCCCGGCGTGCCGCCGGACACCGACCCGGACGTGCTGACCGAACTGGTGGCGTTCGTCCACGACCAGCCGTGACCCGGACGACCGCCGCCGGCGTCGTCGGCGGTGGCGTCGGCGGGCTCACCGCCGCGTGGGAACTGGCCCGTGCCGGTCACCGGGTGACGGTGCTGGAGGCCGGCCCCGCCGTGGGCGGCACGGTGGCCCGGGCCACCGTCGACGGTCTCGCGGTCGACGTCGGCGCCGAGAGCTACGCGCTCGCCGGCGGGACCGTCGGCGCGCTGATCGGCGACCTCGGTCTGGCCGACCGCGTCGTCGCCCCCCGCCCGGACGCCGCCTGGGTGCGGCACGCGGCCGGGGCGGCGCCCCTGCCGGCGGGGGCCTGGCTCGGCATCCCGTCCCGGCTGGGGGCCGCCGACCTGCGGCGGGTGGTGGGTGTGCCCGGTGTGCTGCGGGCGACCGCGGACCGGGTGCTGCCCGCCGCGGTCGGCCGGAACGCGACGGTCGGCACCCTGGTAGCCCGCCGGATGGGCCGGCGGGTGCTGGACCGGCTCGTGGAGCCGGTCATCGGCGGCGTCTACTCGACCCCGCCGGTCGCGTTGGAGGTGGGTCGGCTGGCGCCGCGCGCCCGCGAGGCGCTCGGCGCACACCGCTCGCGGGCCGCCGCCGCGGCCGAGATGCGCGGCGGCGCCACGACTCCCGGCGCGCAGGTGGCCGGGCTGGCAGGTGGGATGTACACGCTGGTCGAGGCGCTCGTCGAGGGTGTGCAG
>JBQGEH010000128.1:0-2983 GCA_052039515.1 Nakamurella sp.
CACACCGCGTACGGCTGCCGCCTCGGCGAGCGAGCCCACCCGCCCGTGCCGGGTGACCTCGTGCGCGATGCCCGACGCGGCCAGCGCGCGGAGCGCGGGGTTGTCGTCGTCCATGTCGGCGAGACTAACGACCGCTGGCGGCCCGCTGCAGCCCGCTCGGAGGACGGAAGCCGGTCGCTGGCAGCTGGGAGGGGACGACCGTGATCGCGGCCGCGTCCCGGTTGTCGGCGGACCGGCCGGACTCACCGGTGCCGCGGACCCGCGCCGCGTTCACGATGCGTCCCGTCCCCGTCGCCCTCGCGACGACGAACGCGGGCGCGGCCGCCCTGTCGGCGCCCACGCCTCTGGTGCGCACGCAGGTGGCGGTGTCGGATGCCCGGTGGGTCGTGCACCTCCAGCTCCTGCCCCCAGCGGAGACCAGCTCGAGCCCGGCGGGCAGCCGGTCGACCAGCGTGATCGGCCGCGCGACGGCGTCGGTGCCGGTGTTCCGCACGGTCAGCCGGTAGCGGACCACGGCGCCGACCCACACCTGGGTGCCGGTCACGACCCGCTTGCGCAGGGTGAGGTCGGTGTCGGGATCGGGCGACACGGGTGGGGTGGGCGGCGTGGGCGTGGGCGGCGTGGGCGGCGTGGGCGTGGGCGGCGACGTCGGCGGGGTGGGTGGTACGTCCGGCGCCGTCACGAGGGCGAAGTCCTGGCCGCCACGGATCTCGCCGGACCGGGTGATGGTGACCGTCCGCGCCGTCGGCCCGACCGCGGCCGCACCGACGGGAACGGTGAGGGTGACCGTGTACGACCCCGCGGGCAGGTCCTCGAGGAAGTACTGACCGGCAGCGTCGGTCTGCAGCGTCCGCGGGCCGCTCGGCCCGTCGACCGTGACGAGGACGCCCGCAGCCGGCGCGCCGTCGAGGGTGATCGCGCCACCAAGCGCGCCGGGGCGCGTCAGTGCGACGTCCTGTCCTGTCAGCCCACCGGCCGGGACGCTGATCGTCAGGGGTTCGGGGGCGTCGAACCCGTCCGGTGGGACGACCTCGAGGGTGTAGTCCCCGGGTGGCAGGCCGTCGATCTCGTACGTGCCGTCCCCGGCAGTGGCGGTGGTCAGCGGTGGGCCGCCTCCCGAGGGCGTGAGCACGACCTGGACGCCGCCGAGACCGGCACCGGCGCCGGTCACGGTGCCCGTCACCGCCGGCAGGTCCACGATCGTGAAGTCCTGCCCGGGCACGGGTGCGTCGGCGACCGTGATGCCGCCGATCTGCACGCCACCTGGTCCCGGGGCGTACCCGTCGGGAACGGCGATGCTGATCGTGTATCCGCCGCCGATCGGGTTGTCGTCGAACAGGTAGGTGCCGTCGGCCGCCGTGGTGGTGGTCGCGGGCCCGGCCGGGCCCGTGCGGGTGACGGTGACACCGGCGACCGGGGCGCCGTCGTCGTCGCGCACGGTGCCGCTGATGGGCTGCGGGATGACGGCGCGGACGTCGAAGTCGGCGCGGCTGGCGGGGTCGGCGTCGTTGCCCCGGTTGGACACGGTCTGCTCGGCCGGCCCGACCACCACGCAACCGTCCGGCACGTCCGCTCGCACGGTGTAGCCCGCCTGGGTGGCGAGCTCGCCGAAGGAGTACGAGCCGTCGGCTGCCGGAGTCGTGGTGGCCAGCGCGTCGCCGTACGGCGAGACCAGGCTCAGCGTGGTCCCGCTCGCCGGGCAGCTTCCTGCGACGGACACGTCCTCGATCGTGCCGCCGATCGGCCGGGCGCGGCTGACGAACCACGTCTGGTAGACGGGGAACCCGGAGCGGCGGGTGAAGGTCATCGTCAGGCTGGTGAGGCGGACGTCGGGCTCGAACCACCCGGCTGCGCCGTCGGTGTCCACAGCGGCCGCGTTTCCGGTGAGCGTCGACGTCACTGGGTCCCAGGTGGGCCGGTCGGTCCCGCGGGAACTGTTGAAGGCCCCCGCGAACCACGAGTCGACCTCCGCCGCAGGGACGGCGGCACCGACTCCGTCGGTGGCCGACACCTCGACCTGGTCGGCGTCGATGTCGCCCAGGACGAAGGCCCATCCGGTGTCGGGTGTCGGCGCGGCGAACGTGTAGGTCGTCGTGGACCGGCCCGTCGGGGTGTCGGCGCGCGGACGGAGCACGAGGTAGGGGTTGCCCGCGCTGCTGCCGTACTTCGCGCCGGGGGGCGTGTCCGCCCCGAGCGACGTCGACGCGCCGGACGCGACCTGCACGGGCGATCGAGAGTCGGTGGCGACCGTCGCGGCGGGGAAGCCCGGGGAGCGTTGCGTCATGGTCAGCCGGAACGCGTTCGAGCTGCCCTCGACGCCTGACCAGGACGCCCACCGGTCCGTCAGCGCGCGGGCGGGCGCCGCAGCGAGCACCGCCACCGTCACGACGGCCAGCACTCCTGCGATCCTCCGCGGCATCCGAGTCTCCCGCCCGTGATCCTGCCTCCGCTCGGAGGGTAGTCGCGGTGCGGCGGCTTGCGGAAGGAGGACACAGGACGACACCCGGACCCACGTTGCGTGGATCCGGGTGTCCGTGATGTCGGGAGACATCATCCTGGCTGGCGGTGACGGAGGGATTTGAACCCTCGGTGGACTTGCGCCCACAAACGCTTTCGAGGCGTTCTCCTTAGGCCGCTCGGACACGTCACCGCGCCGAACGTTACTAGAGGGCACGCGCGAGCCGGAAACCGGCGGTGGTCCACCAGTCGCGGGTGAGCCATGGCCAGCGGCGGCGTGCGACGGTAACTTTCGGCCCACGCCTGTGCGCACGCCGCGCGTGAGCGGGAAGGAGGCACCGTGGCCGTCGTCCGTCGTGCACGGGACCTCGCCCGTGCTGCCCTGCCCCGGAGCGTGGGGGAGCGGCTGCCCGCCGCGCCGCCGCGCGAGGTCACCGAGCTGCTCCACGACAAGCGCTTCCAGCGAGCGGTCGCCGCGGCGGCCGAGGAGCAGGGCCGCGCCGAGGAGGAGGTCTGGGACGAGGTC
>JBQGEH010000129.1:0-2291 GCA_052039515.1 Nakamurella sp.
CAGCCGGGCGCTCGGATCCCCCAGGCAGCGCACGACCTGCACCTCCAGGTCGAGGTCGGCGGTCATGTCGGTGACGAGCTCGTCCAACCAGCGGGTGTCGTCCTCGACCGGCAGGGCCGCGCGGAACCGCCCGGTGACGTCGAAGCGGTAGTCGGTGAACGGCAACACGTGCACCAGCAGCAACCGGGCGTGCTGTCGCCGGGCGATCCCGATGGCGTACGCGAGGGCGTGCGCCGCGGTGTCGGAGGCGTCCACCCCGACGACCACGGTGCTGCCCGTCCGCTCCCTGACCTGCTCGCTCATGTTCGTCTCCGTCGACGTGGGTTTACTTCGCGGCGACCGGCTGCTCGGTCGGCGTGACGTCCAGCGTGGTGCGCAGCCGGATCCTGGGCAGCGCGACCGCGGCGATGACGCCCACCACGCCGATGAATGCGGCGATCAGGAAGGTCAGCGCGGTGGCGTCCCCGTAGGCGACGTGCACGATGTCGCGGATGGCCGGCGGCATCGACGCGATGTCCAGCGTGCCGGCCGACGCACCGCCCGCCTGGGCGGGGATGCCGGCGTCGGCGAGTCCGGTCGCGATGTTGCCGGCGACCCGGTTGGCCAGCACCGCACCCAGCACCGACACCCCGATGGTGCCGCCCAGCGAGCGGAAGAACGCGACGGTCGCGCTGGACGAGCCGAGGTCCTTCAGCGGCACGGTGTTCTGCACCGACAGCACGAGGTTCTGCATGGTCATGCCGACGCCGATGCCGACCAGGGCCATGTAGATCCCCATTAGCCACAGCGACGTCAGGTGGTCGGTGGTGCCGAGCAGCGCGAATCCGGCGACGAGAACGACCGATCCGACCACGATGTAGGGCTTGATCTTGCCGGTGCGGCTGATCAGCCGGCCGGAGATCGTCGACGCGACGAGCACACCGGCCATCAGCGGGATGGTCAGCAGACCGGCGCGGGTCGGGCTGAAGCCGCGGCCCAGCTGGAAGTACTGGCCGAGGAAGAACGCCCCTCCGAACATCGCCATGCCGACCGCGATGCTCGCGACGATGGCCAGCGCGGTGGTCTTCTGCCGGACGATCTGCAGCGGCACGATCGGCTCCCGGCTGCGCCGCTCGACCAGCACGAACACCACGGTGAGCACGAGGGCCGGACCGACCATGGCCGCGGTCTGCCAGGAGATCCAGTCGAAGGAGTTGCCGACGAACGACACCCAGATCAGCAGCAGGCTGACGGCGACGGCGATGAGCGCCGCGCCGGGGACGTCGATGTGGACGTCGTCGCGGCGGGTGTGCGGCAGGTGCAGCGTCTTGGCCAGAAGGACGAAGCCGATGACGGAGAAGGGGACGCCGACGAAGAAGCACCAGCGCCAGCCCAGCCACGACGTGTCGACGATGAGGCCGCCGAGCAGCGGGCCGCTGACGGTCGCCACGGCCATCACGGCGCCGAGGTAGCCGTTGTACTTACCGCGCTCGCGCGGCGGGATCATCGACGCGATCGCCACCTGGACCAGCGCCTGCAGACCGCCGACGCCGACACCCTGCAGCACCCGGAAGCCGATGAGCTGCGGGGTGCTCTGGGCGAACCCGCACAGGATCGAGCCGATCGTGAACACCACGATGGCCGCCTGGATCAGCGTCTTCTTCGGGTACAGGTCGGCGAGCTTGCCCCAGATCGGCGTGGTGACGGTGGAGGCCAGCAGGGTGGCGGTGACCACCCAGGTGTACTGGCCCTGGGTGCCGTTGAGCGCGCCGATGATGCGCGGCAGTGCGGTGGACACCACGGTCGCGCTGATCATCGAGACGAACAGCACCATGAGGAGGCCCGACAGCGCCTCCAGGATCTCGCGGTGCCGGGACTTCTCGGTCCGGGTGTCGGCGTCGAGCTGATCAGCCCGGCGGCTGGTGGTCTGGGTCATCGGGTCCTCGTGCGTCTGGGTGCGTCGGTGGCGGTGGCGGATCGGTGATCCGGAGCGACCGACTCAGCGTCCCACCCGGATCCTGCGTAGTGCAACTATGCACTTTCACCGACTATTCCCCGGTGGGGACGGGTGTACACCCCTAGGCTGGTCCGATGAGCTTGCGCGAGGCGAAGAGGGTCTCCACCCGGGCGGCACTGGAGCAGTCGGCCTGGTTGCTGGCCGCCAACCGGCCCTGGTCGGAGATCACCGTCGACGACATCGCCACCGGGGCGGGTGTCGCGCGGCGGACGTTCTTCAACTACTTCGAGTCCAAGGAGGACCTGCAGGCCGTCCTGGGCGGGATGCGCCCGGGGGAGTTCCTGGCCGCCGTGCG
>JBQGEH010000130.1:0-2434 GCA_052039515.1 Nakamurella sp.
ATGCCGTGGTAGAGGTGCAGGTCGGACCCGCAGATCGCGGCCAGTTCGACGCGGACGATGGCGTCGTTGGGATGTTGGATCCGCGGACGGGGTTTCTCCTCGACGCGGACCTTGTAGGGACCTCGGTAGACCATGGCGCGCATGGCGTCTCCTCCGGGCGGCCCCGCCGCCGGCGGCCTGCGCTGTGGACCGGGCCGGACGGTCGGGACACCCGGGGCTCTACCCAGAACCGCCCGAACGGATCAGCTGTGGTGGCCGGCCTCGTGGGTCAGGTGGCTGGCCGGCTCGAGCTGGAACGTCGAGTGCTCCACGTCGAAGTGCCCCTGCAGGCACGCCTGCAGGTGGTCCAGGATGACCGGCGACCGGCCGTTGGTGAAGCAGTCGTCGTCGATCACCACGTGCGCCGACAGCGCCGGCAGGTCCGAGGTCACCGTCCACACGTGCAGGTCGTGGACGCCGACCACCTCGGGCAGCTCCAGCATGTGCTCCCGCACCCGGGTCAGCGCCACCGACTTGGGCGCGGCCTCCAGCAGCACCCGGCCGGAGTCGCGCAGCAGCCCCCAGGACGAGCGCAGCATCAGCCCGACGACGATCAGCGACGCGATCGCGTCGGCCCGGACGTAGCCGGTGGTGAGGATGACGATGGCGGCGATCAGCGTGCCGATGAACGCGTACAGGTCGGTGAGGATGTGCTGGAAGGCGCCCTCGACGTTGAGGCTGCCGCGGTTGGCGCGGCTCAGCACCCAGGTGGCGGCGACGTTGACCGCCACCCCGAGCAGCGCCACCACCAGCACCGGTCCGCCGTCCACCGGCGGCGGGTCGAACAGCCGCTCGATTGACTCGACGCCCACCAGCACGCCGACCACCAGCAGCGTGATGCCGTTGACCGCGGCCGACAGGATCTCGGCGCGCTTGAACCCGAAGGTCCAGTCCCCGGTGGCCGGCCGCGCCGCCAGCCGGATCGCCCACAACGAACCGGCGATCGCGCCCGCGTCGGACAGCATGTGCCCGGCGTCGGCGAGCAGCGCCACCGATCCGGACGCGAGCGCCACCACCACCTCGACGATCAGGAACCCGACGATCAGGGCGAGCGCGATGGCCAGGTAGCGGGTGTCGGCCCCGGCGCTGATGCCGTGACTGTGCCCCCCGTGCCCCCCGTGCCCCCCGTGACCGTCACGACCCCCGTGGTCCCCGGAAGTCCCGTGCGCGTCGTCCCTGCCGGCGTGCGTGTGCACCGGGCCGGACGCCCCGGACACCGGACCGCACAACGGGTCGCGGGCGTCCCCGGCGGTCACGCCGTCACCTCGTCGGCCAGCTCGCAGCACAGCGGGTCGACGGCCAGGACGACGCTCATCAGGTCGGTCAGCGCGTGCGCCAGCCGCGGGTCGGCCAGCTCGTACCGCGAACGGCGGCCGTCCGGAACCGACACGACGAGTCCGCAGCCGCGCAGGCAGGCCAGGTGGTTCGACAGGCTCTGCCGCGACACCCCGATGAGGTCGGCGAGGTCGGCCGGGTAGCAGGGGCTGTCGCGGAGCGCGAGCAGCACCCGCACCCGCGTCGGGTCCGACAGGGCGTGGCCGAACCGGGCCAGCACCGCCGCATGGGTCACCGTGGTCATGGTCCGACAGTACAGCCGTCGATGTACTCAGAGCCAGTGGCGCCGGTCACCGCGCGACGAAACGGCCGATCGTCGTGTCCTTGCGGACGGCGTCGGCCGGGAAGATACGGCCGCTGATCGCGATCCACACCCCCGGCGGCATCGTCTGCAGGGCCGCGACCGCCAACCCGAGGTTGAACGCCGCGTCGGTGTCGCGCATCCGTGCCGGGACCATCGCCCCGGTCAGCACGACGACCTTGCCACCCACGTCGGTGAGCTCGGCCGCGGTCCGGGCCATGGTGTCCGTCCCGTGCGTGACGAGCACCCGGTCCGCGGGTGCCGCCAGCACGGCCTCCCGGATGACCGCCCGGTCGTCGTCGGTCAGGTCGAGACTGTCCTTGCCGACCACCGTCTCCACCGTCAGGTCCAGCCACGCCCGTCCGGTCTCCAGCAGCGACGGCACCATGGGCGCGCCGATCTCCAGTTCCCCGGCCAGCGAGTACTCCTTGTCGATCGTCCCGCCGGTGGCGATCACGTGGACCCGCAGGTCGGCGGGCGCGGTTCCAGGAGGAGTGGCGGCAGCTGCAGCGGTGGACGTCATGCCGACGATCATCCCGCGTGCCGGCCGGTCCGTCGCACGTCATGATCGGGACATGTTCGAGGGGTTCACGACCGAACGGATCGACGTCGGCGACGCCGAGCTGCTGGTGCGGCACGGCGGCGACGGACCGCCGGTGCTGCTGCTGCACGGGCACCCCCGGACATCGGCCACCTGGCACCGGGTCGCGCCGGCGCTGGTCGCGGCGGGGTTCCGCGTCATCTGCCCGGACCTGCGGG
>JBQGEH010000131.1:0-1948 GCA_052039515.1 Nakamurella sp.
CTGGCAGGCCGACAAGGTCAACATCGAGGGGCTCCGCTTCCCGATTCTCGGCAACAACGACACGGCCCAGCGCATGCTGGTCGGTGGCGAGATCGACTGGGCCGGCAACTTCGTACCGGACATCGAGTCGGTCTACGTGTCCGAGGACCCGGAGAACCACGGCTACTGGTTCCCGCCGACCGGTGACACCGTCCACCTCTACCTCAACACCACCGTCGCGCCGTTCGACAACGCCGACGTCCGCAAGGCGATCAGCATGGCCCTCGACCGCGAGGACATCTGCTCGTTCGCGATGTACGACTACACCACGCCGGCCGACAGCACCGGCCTCTCCGGTGGGTACCCGTCCTGGAAGGACGACCAGTTCACCACCGCCGAGTGGGTGACCTACGACGTCGACGCCGCCAACGCCGCGCTCGACGCCGCCGGGTTGACCATGGACGGCGACGTCCGCACCTACAACGGCCAGCCGATGGAGTTCGACCTGCTGGTGGTCAACGGCTGGACCGACTGGGTGCAGTCCTGCGACATCATGGCCGGCAACCTGGCCGAGATCGGCATCCGGGCGACCGTGACGCCACTCGAGGTCACCGGCTGGCAGACCCGGGTCCAGAACGGCGACTTCACGATGTCGATCGGCTGGTCGAGCGGTGGCGTGACGCCGTTCAACTTCTACCGCGGCATCATGTCCAGCCAGACCTTCAACGAGGTCGGGACCAACAGCGGCGAGAACTGGCATCGCTACGTCAACGAGGAGGCGGACACCCTCCTCGACGAGTTCGCGGCGACCAGCGACGCGGCCGAGCAGCAGCGGATCGCCAGCGAGCTGCAGCGGGTGTACTCGGAGAACGCGCCGGCCCTGCCGCTGTTCCCCGGCCCGCAGTGGTACGAGTACAACACCGCCCGGTTCGACAACTGGCCGACCGAGGAGAACCCGTACGCGGTGCCCTCGACGTTCTCGGCCGAGCGCCTGCTCGTCATGACGACCATCACCACCAAGACGGCCCAGTAGTCCCCGCCGGCCCGGTCGGTCGTCGCCCCGTCGCAGGGGTGGCGACTGTCCGGGCCGTCCCGGTTCCATGCCGGGTACCGGTCGGAGCGTTCCGGCCCGGACAGGCGGGGAGAAGCGAAGGAGCTTCAGGACCATGACGCTTGATCGACGACAGCTTCTCGGCGGCGCCATCGGCGCCATGAGCGCAAGCGCCCTGCTTGCCTCCGGACTCATCCGACCCGAAGCCGCACGGATCATGGCGCAACGTGACCTGACCGGGATGGTCACGGTCGCGGAGCAGCAGCGCGAAGCCTGGCTGAAGAACTTCAACTTCCTGGTCCCGGGCAACACGGCGCTCTGGCCCGCCAACTTCGGCGTCCACGAGCCACTGATGCTCTTCAACCGGGCCACCGGCGAGCTGCTGCCGTGGCTGGCCAAGAGCTACGCGTACTCCGAGGACAACCTCACCCTGACCTACACGATCCGGTCCGGGGTCCTCTGGTCGGACGGCACGCCGTTCACGGCGCAGGACGCGAAGTTCACGTTCGACCTGATCAACGGCAACGCCGGCCTGTCTGGCGGCGGCGCCCTCCGGAACGTGCTCGACCTCGTCACCGCGATCGAGGCGCCGGACGACGCGACTCTGTCGTTCACGTTCAGCGAGGTCTACTCGCCCGGCCTGGTCGACATCTCGCACGTCAACATCGTGCCGCAGCACATCTGGTCCCAGGTCGAGGACCCGGTGACGTTCGTCTACGACACGCCGGTCGGCACCGGTCCGTTCACCGAGGTGCCGATTTTTGAGGACAACTACTACGAGCTGCGGAAGAACCCCAACTACTGGCAAGCGGACAAGGTGAACATCGAGGGCCTGGCGTTCCCAGTCTTCAACAGCAACGACACCGCGTTCCGGGCGCTGGTCTCGGGCGAGGTGGACTGGGCCGGCAAGTTCGTCCC
>JBQGEH010000132.1:0-1958 GCA_052039515.1 Nakamurella sp.
GGCTCCCCTCCCCGGTCGGCACCGCTCGGGGCCGGCCCGGTCGGGCGGAGGCGGTAGAGGACCTCGCCGGCGTGCGGCTCGACGAACGTGTCCGGGTCGGCCTCGTACGCGGCCACGTCCACCTCGGCCGGGTCGAGGTAGCGCAGGTTCACCGCCTCCACGACCTCGCGCGCGATACCGGTCGCGAGCGTGACCGTGACCCGGTTCCGTTCACCCTCCTCCGCCGACCACGTGCCCTGCCCGCGCAGGTGCGTGGAGTGCGCCAGGTCGCCCCACGGCCGGTCCTTGAACTCCTCCCACTGACCGAGGAAGTAGTCGCGGTTGTGGTAGCCGATCTCGACGATCTGCGGGTGCATCACCGACACCTCGCTGATGTGCGGCGCGTAGACGATCACCTCACCGCCGTCGGCCACGATCGGCTCCAGCTTGTAGAAGCCCTTCGCCGCCGTCCAGATGTCCTCGTACTTCGCCGGCATGATCGACAGCACCCGCTTCACCGGGGCGTCGCGGTAGGTCACGTGGGTCTGCGCCGACACCTCCGCGCACGCGGCCCAGGCGTCCTCGGGCGTGCCGAACGCCGCCGCGTGCAACGTGTCCGTGCCCGACGCCACGACCAGGCACAGCGCCAGCCGCTGTGGGGGGATCAGCGTCGCCGCCTCGTTCACGAGCGCCCGCACGGGCGTCACCCCCCGGGTCCCGATCATCTCCGCACTGGTGATCAGCGCGCCGACCCAGTGCGACAGGTCGATCAGCTCCTGACCCGAGACGCCGGGGAAGAAGTACTTGTTGCCGCCCGAGAAGCCGACGACCTCGTGCGGGAACACCGGCCCGACCACGATCGCGACGTCGGCCTCGGCCACGTGCCGGTTGATCCGCACGTCGACCGACGTGCCGCTCATCAGCCCGCCGGTCAGCTCGGTCAGGCGGTCCGCGCCGATCGTGCCGAGCGTCGTGAACGTCTCCGGCAACCACGACTCGTGGTTGCGGATCGTCCAGCCCGGATAGGTGGCCTCGGACTCCCCCGGCGCGTAGCCGAGGTGCCGGGCCAGGTGCTCCTCGCTCATCCCCTGGTGCGTGCCCAGCGCGATCACGACCGTCACGCTGCTCGCCCGGCCGTCCAGCGCCGCGTGCACCGAACGCAGCAGCAGCGGCAACGGACACGTCCGGGTGCCGTCGGGCACCACCAGGCACACGCTGCGACCGTCCACGGGAGCGTCCGCGAACGACGCGGCCACGAACTCCTCCACCTCGCTCGCCGTCAGACGCGACGAGGGCCCGCCGACGAACCGCGCCCGGCGCGGGTCGCCGGGGTCCGTGCCGTACGCCGTGTCCGGTCCGGTCGAGGCGGCTGCGGTGGTGGTCATGGCCTCACCCTCCTACGCTCCGGTGCCGAGGCCAAGGAACCCGGGGGTCGGCCGACAACATGCGGCAACTCCGGCGAGCACGCGGACGGCCGCAGGTCCGCGGCTCAGTGCGCCACGCCGGAGGCCGTCTCGCGGATCATCGAGATCGGCACGAGGGCGAGCAGGCACAGCGCGGCGATCACCAGGTAGTGCACGGTGAAGCCGAAGTGGCCGATGACGAAGCCCGCCACGGGCGCGGCCACCAGGCCCGACAGGCCCAGCCCGACGCCGATCATGATCCCGAGCCCCGACGAGGCGCCCTCGGGCACCGCGTCGATGATCGAGGCGTACATCACCGGGAAGGGGCTGTTGCGGAACAGCCCCCAGGCGATCAGGATCACCCAGGCCAGCGTCAGCGAGCTGATGAAGATCATCAGCGCCACGGTGACCGCCCACCCCACGGCGAGGATCGAGAGCGAGAACTTGCGGCCCTTGTGGTCGCTGACGGTGCCCCAGACGATCTGCCCGATCCAGCCGGTGATCCCCGACGCGCCCGACACGGTGATCGCCAGCGCCAGCGGCAGGCCCGCGTCACGGGTGAGCTGGACGGTCAGG
>JBQGEH010000133.1:0-2458 GCA_052039515.1 Nakamurella sp.
CGCACGCCCCTTCAGACACCGGCCGAGCGCCGGATGTGACAGCCGCGCGCCGACCAGGGCGCACCGACTTGTCATACCCGCATCCTCGGACCGGCCCCGAGGATGCGGGTATGACAAGTCGACCGGCCCCCCGGCGGTCACCGAGAGCGGGCGAGCTTGCGCCAGATCCAGGACGCGGGCACCTGCCGGCCCGTCACGACGTACTCGCGGGTGGCCTCGACCGCGAGAGTGCTCTCCAGCTCGCGGCGTTCCACGGCGTGGCCGGCGAACAGCAGCTCGTCGCCCGGTTGCAGGATGACGTCGTCGCCGGGGGCGAGGATCGCGTCGCCACTGCGTTCGCCGACCCGACGGGACCCGCGCGGGGCCGACGGGCGACCGCGGACCAGGATCAACGGCACGACGGGCAGCCGTTCGCCACGGTCGTCGGGGTCGCGCAGCAACTGGCCGAGCCGGGCCTCGCCGGTCGCCAACCACTCCCCCACGGCGGGGGCGCCGTCCGGGGTGAGCCGCACCGGCCACAGCGCGGGGAGTCGGTGTCCGCAGTCCGTGGTGAGCCGCTCGATGAGGTCGGTCGACCAGGCGTCGTCGCGTTGCGGCACCTCCTGCAGGAACCGCCACAGCAACGGGGTGGACAGCTGCGAATAGACCTCGTGCGCGACGGTTTCGGCCGGCACGAGCAGGGAGTCCAGGTGCATCGCCGCATACAGCGGGGCATTGGTCGGTCGGTTCTGCCGGGCGGTGAGGAACAGGTGCGGGTTGATCGACCGGGCGGCGGCCAGCATCCACAGATTGGTGGTGTCGCTGTCGGTGCCGGCGACGAACCCGAC
The DNA here is from genome assembly GCA_052039515.1 of Nakamurella sp. Classification (GTDB taxonomy): domain Bacteria; phylum Actinomycetota; class Actinomycetes; order Mycobacteriales; family Nakamurellaceae; genus Nakamurella. The sequence continues at coordinate 828 of JBQGEH010000133.1, forward strand.
GGCGCTCTGCAGGTCGGCCTCGGCCAGGATGTCGGGCTCCGACCCGTCGCCGCGCAGGATCTCCGCCAGTCCCGGTCCGGGCGCCGGGTGGCCGGGCTCGACGCCCTTGTTCTTCCGCGGCTCGATGACGGTGACCTCGAGGCCCTCGGCGGTCAGGTCGATGGTCATCTCGCGGCCGAACCGGCCGTACCCGCACATCACCCAGCGCCCGTGGGTGGGTGGGCTGGAGCGCTCGGGCAGCGGCGCCCCCGGGCCGGCCTGCAGCCAGGTGATGAGCTGGAACGTGGCCGGTGCCCGCAGCGCGACGCGCAGGTGATCGCCGAACCGGTCGAACGGGTTCACGATCGACGCCTTGCCGAAGCCCTGGATCCGTCGGCCGATCGTCCGCGACATGGTCCGCGCCACCACCGGGATGTCCGGCCGCAGGAGCGTCGCGGCCATGGTGACGGCGAGGTTGACCTCGTCGTCGTCGGTCAACGCGACGACCCCGACGCAGTACGGGGAGTCCAGGCCCGCGCGGGCCAGGTGCTGCGGATCTGCGACGTCGACGGCCAGCCCCGGCACCTCCTGCCGGAACGAGGCCAGGTCGAGGGCGTCGATGCGGTCCTGCTCGCCGTCCAGCACCACGAACTGCTGCCCGAGGTCGTCCAGCGCCCGGCCGAGCAGTTCACCGGCCCGGCCGAACCCGGCGATCAGCAGGAAGGGTTCGCGGATCCGGGCGACCTCCCGACCGAAGCGCTGCCGGGCCAGCGCGGCCCGGAAGGACCGGTCCTGCAGCAGGGAGAGCAGGGTGCCGATCGCGTACGCCCAGCCGACGACGGACAGGTAGATCACGAACGTGACCCACATGCGCTGCGCGACGGTGAACGGCACCGGCAGCTCGCCGAACCCGATCGTGGTCGCGGTGTAGCTGACCACGTAGAACGCGTCGAACGGCGTCAGGCGCTGCGGCTGGCCGGTGGTCGGGTTCACCCCCGGCATCAGGGCCAGACCGACGATGCTGACGGTGAAGATGACGATCAGCGTGATGAGCGGTGCCCGCATCCGCCGCAGCACCAGGAAGATCGGGGCCTGCTGGTCGGCCCCCTGGACCAGCGGGGTCGGCACCTGGCCGGGTGGGGCGTCGGCCGCCCAGAGTTGCCGCCAGAACACCCGCAGCGGGTTGCTGGTCGCGCCGGTGGCCCGCCCGGGCCGCCGTGTCCGGGTCGGCCGGTCGGCCCCCGATGACCCCGTCACCGGCGGTGGTAGCCGACCGTCTCGGTGACCAGCAGCACCACCGAGACCATGTTGGCCAGCAGCGCGCCACCGGAGAGCGAGACGATGCTGGCCGTCTGCGCCGCGGTCAGCGTGCCGCCCTCGTTGGCGACGACCCAGTAGACGCCGGCCGCGATGAGCTGCAGGTCGGCGACCAGGCTGGTGGACAGGTGGACGGCTCCGAGCTGCGTGCGGTCACCGAACTTCAGCACCGTCGCGATGAGGCTGACGGTGAGGGCGGCGAACAGCTCGTAGATGTTGTGCAGCTCCGGGTTGGCGATGTCGCCGATGAAGAACCCGAAGTTCAGGGCCGCGGCGAGCAGCACGAAGAACCCGAAGATCACCTTCTCGAGATTCATCGACCCCCCGGTTCCGAC
>JBQGEH010000134.1:0-2236 GCA_052039515.1 Nakamurella sp.
GACCAGATCGACCTGGACCTGGGCTGGCTATACGAGCTCAGCGACGGACAGTAGGGCGGCGTGCAGGCGCTGGGCCGGCAGTTCGGCAACCTGCAGCGGGCCCCGTGGATCCTGCTGGACGGTGACGACCGCAGCGGCGCCTCCACCGGCGGGGAGAACCTGCTCATCAACCTGGAGCAGCCGCAGCGCTTCAAGCGGATCCTGATCTTCGCGATGATCTACCAGGGCGCGACCAAGTGGGGCGAGGCCAACGGCGTCGTCACGTTGTACCCGACGTCCGGGCCCGAGGTCGAGGTGCGGCTGGACGGCGACGCCCCCGGTGCGCGGGTCTGCGGCATCGCCCTGCTGGAGAACCGCGGCGGCGAGATCGTGGTGAGCCGCGAGGTCCGCTACGTCACCGGCAGCCAGCGGACGCTGGACGAGGCCTACGGCTGGGGCCTGAACTGGGCGCCCGGCAGCAAGTAGGCCCGGACGCGACGAACCCCGCTCCGGCGGCCGGAGCGGGGTTCGGTCAGCGGCGGGCGGTCACCGGGTCACAGGTCGAACTCGGCCGGCGCGATCCCCACCGCGAAGCACGCGTCCTTGACCGCGGCCCGCTCGTGGGCGTCGAAGTTGCCGTCGGCGCCGCCGATGATGATGCCGATCTGGATCACCGCGCGGGCCTGGTCGGGCTTGGACTTCAGCTTGGCCACCGTGGCGATCGCCTCGACCTTGCCGAAGTCGAAGTCCTTGGCCAGCTTGTCGCAGTACCAGTCGAACTTGTCGCGCAGCTCCGACGGCGGGAAGATCGACAGCACGTCGTTGCTGGTGATGAGGGCGGCGGTCTTGCGGCGCTCCTCGGGATCCACGGTGCCGTCGGCGGCGGCGATCAGCGCGCACATCGCCATCGAACCGTTGGCGAATTCCTTGTTCTTGAACTGACCCGTCTTGGTCTTCAGCTGCGAGCTCATGTCGGCGGTCCTCGACTTCAGCTGGTCCCAGAATGCCATCGACGATTCTCCTGATCTTCGTCCTCCGTTCACCGTGAACGGGGAAACCGGGATGCTCCCGGCTCCAGACTTCCCAACGAACGAATTCCGATCCGAGTTCCCCGGGTCACCGGCAGCACCTTCCCGGCATCCGCGGACGGCGTTTCCGGGCCCCCCGGTCTGCGATGATGCGAGGCGTCGTCCGGCCCCGTGCCGACACGCCCGGGCCCGCATCGCGCGGCCGCCCGTCGTCGCCGGAACCACCGGCCGAGCAGAGAGTACGAGACCCCGCGCGTGCGCCACTTCGACCAGCTGTCCCCGGACGTCCGGGCCCAGCTCTTCGCCCACGAGCCCGAGGAGTTCGGGCCGGACACCGAGATCCCGGTGCTCTCCCGCGCTCTCGGTGCGACCCTGTACGTCCCCGGAACCCGCGCGGACCTGTCCGCGGCGGTCCGCAAGGCCACCGCGAACGGGGTCCGGTCGATGGTCATCGACCTCGAGGACGCCGTCGAGGACGCCCGGGTCGGCGACGCCCTGCGGCAGGCCCGGGCCAGCCTCGCCGAGTTCTCCGCCGACGGTGTCGATGCGTTGATCTTCGTCCGGGTCCGCAATGCCGATCACATCGCCGACATCACCTCTTCGGGCAGGCCTGACGAATTGACCGCCCTCGCTGGCTTCGTCCTGCCGAAATTCTCGCCGGGGTCGGGGAGGAAATACCTCGAAGCGGTCCGCGAGAGCGGCCGCACCCTCGGTCGCCGTGTTTTCGCGATGCCGGTGATCGAGACCCCCGAGGTGATCTTCCGGGAAACCCGGATCGAGAGCCTGACGCAGATCCGCGACATCGTGGCCGAGTTCCGCGAGGAGGTGCTGGCGGTCCGTTTCGGCGCCACCGACCTCTGCGGACTGTTCGGCATCCGGCGCGACCGCGACCTCACCATCTACGACGTGCGGGTGGTCGCCGACCTCATCTCCGACGCGGTCAACCAGCTCAGCCGGCAGGGACCGGACCACGTCACCATCTCCGGACCGGTGTGGGAGTACTTCTCCCATCACGAACGGGTCTTCCGGCCGCAGCTGCGCGCCACCCCGTTCGTCGAACACGACGAGACGCGGCTGCGGCAGCGGCTCATCACCAAGGACTTCGACGACCTCATCCGCGAGGTCGTCCTCGACCGCGCCAACGGGCTGCACGGCAAGACGGTCATCCACCCGTCGCACGCCGCCCCGGTGCACGCCCTGTCGGTCGTCGGATTCGAGGAGTTCAGCGA
>JBQGEH010000135.1:0-3316 GCA_052039515.1 Nakamurella sp.
GGCGGCGGACGACGCCACCCGGTCCTACTTGCCCGTCTTCGCCGGCACGACCTCAGGACGACGCGGGGGCGAACAACGCCTTGCCGTACCAGTCGCCGACCGCCGACAGGCCGGGCGGGCAGGCCCACAGGCCGCCGCCGATGTGCGCGATGTACTCGTTCAGCAGGTCGGACTTGCCGAGCCGCGTCTGCTGCACCTTGAACTGGGCCTGCGGGTCGCGCTGGAAGGCGCTGAAGAACAGCCCGGCCGCGAGCTTCCCGGTCGCCGGGTCCTGACCGTCGGTGTAGTTGTAGCCGCGGCGCAGCAGCCGGATGCCGTCGTTGTTCTCCGGCCCGGCCAGCCGGATGTGCGAGTTGACGTCGATGACCGGCGACCCCTCGCTGCCGGTCGCCGCGTAGTCGACCGCGGTGAACTCGTCGCCACCGGTCAACGGAGCGCCGGTGGCCTTGTCCCGGCCGAAGATCTTCTCCTGGTCGGACAGCTCGTCGGTGTCCCAGGACTCGATCTCCATCCGGATCTTGCGGGCCACCAGGTACGAGCCGCCGGTCATCCAGTCGGTGGCCGGACCGGCGGAGTCCTGTCCGTCGACCCAGACCCAGCTTTCCAGCGCGCCCTGGTCGTCGGCGTGGATGTTGCGGGTGCCGTCCTTGAAGCCGAAGAGGTTGCGCGGGGTGCTCTGCCCCGCGCCGGTGGCCGACGCACGGCCGAACCCGAGCTGCGACCAGCGCAGGGTGGCCGTGCCCCGGGCGGCCCGGACCATGTTGCGAATGGCGTGGAAGACGACCTGCGGGTCGTCGGCGCAAGCCTGGATGCAGAGGTCGCCGTCGGACAGTTCGGGACGCATCACCGCGTCGCCGGGGATGGTGCCGAACGGGGCCAACGCCGCGGGCCGCCGGTCGGCCAGCCCGAACCGGTCGTCGAACAGGCTGGGCCCGAACCCGACGGTGATGGTCAGCGCGTGCGGCCCGAGGTCCATCGCTTCGCCGGTGTCGAACGGCGGCTGTTCCGGTTTGGTCGGCGAGCTGCTGACCGGCTCACCCCGGGTCATCCGGGCGGCCATCGCCGCCCAGCGGCCCAGCAGGCGCTGCAACTCGGTGACGTCGGTGGTGGTGACGTCCAGGGCGGCGAACATCAGCCGCTCCTGCGCCGCGGTGGTGATACCGGCCTGATGCGGGCCGTAGAAGTCGACGACGGCGTCGGCCCGGCTGGTGGCCGTGGCGGCGACCGCCTGATCGACCGCGGCGGTGGTGGCGGCATCCGCCCGGGCGGTGCCGATACCGAACCCGGCCGCCCCGCCGACCCCGAGGCCCACCCCGACCCCGGCGACGGTCGCCGCCGCGCTGCCGAGGAAACGGCGGCGGGAGGGACCGGGCGGCGGGGTGTCGGGGTGGGCGTTCACGGTGGTGGCCTTTCGGGTGCAGCGGGGTGGTTCGGATGGAGCCGGGTGCCGGTGGCGGTCCGTCAGTTGGTGATCTTGGCGGCGACGGACGACAGCGGCTCCTGGACGGCCAGCAGCGCATCGGTGAGCTGCTTCTTGTCGGCGTCCGTCAGCTGGTCGAACGGCTTCCAGCCGCCGAGGGCGCTCGGGTCCTTGTAGGTGTTGAGCAGGGTGACGAGGGCGTCGAACTTCGCGGAGATGTTCGGCACGACCGTCGGGTCGATCTGGTCCAGCGCGGGCTTGAGGGTGGCGAACGCCTGCAGTGAGCCTTCGACGTTGGCCTCGAAGTCGAGCAGGTCGAGCTTGGAGTACGCCTCCTCCTCGCCGGTGATCTTGGAGGCGAGCACCTCGTCCAGCAGCCCGGAGGCGCCGTTGGCGATCTCGAACGCCTGGTAGCCCCCGGCGGTGCCGGCGTTGGTGGCGTCCGACAGTGCCTTGGCCTGGGTCTGCAGCTTGCCGATGTTCGCGACCAGACCGTCGGCCAGGTCGGCCAGTCCGTCGGTCGACTTCTTCTCGAACAGGCCCTGCTCGATGGGGTGGAAGCCGGTCCACTCGGTGCCCTGCTCGACATCACCGATGCGCAGGTCGATGGCCGGGTCGAGGTCGGGGAACGACTCGGCGACCGGCTCGATGCGCTCGTAGAACGGGCGGGCCTTGGCGTACGCCTGCTGGGCCGCCGTCAGGTCGCCGGCCTTGATCGCCGCGGCCAGCTCCTGGACCGGCGGAACCAGGAAGGAGATCTGGTCGTCGACGTAGGCGGCGTAATCCTTGGTCGCCTGGGTCAGCAGCTCGGCCACGTCGCCGGTCTGCTGGGCGGCCTGGCCGGTGACGGTGAACGGGCGCCGCTCGGTGGAGGCACCCGGGCAGTAGATCTCGTAGCTGCCGCCGTCGAGGCGCGCCGAGAAGGTGCTGTCGAAGCCGGGGGCGAGATTCTCCCGCTCCCCCACGATGCGCTGGTCGGAGACGAGCTCGACCTCGGTGACACCGAGCGCGTCCTTGTTCACCACGGTGAAGTCGACCGGACCGGCCGGCACCGAGTCGGTGCTGGCGGTGCAGCCGTCGGCGTCGGTGATGGTGATGGTGACCGCGGTCGATCCGTCGGCCGCCGGTGTCGCCGCACCGGACGACACCGCGCCGGAGGCCGGGGCGCTCGAGGCCGCCGTGGACGACGACGAGGGTGCGGCGGTGGTTGCCGTTCCGGAGCCGCACGCGGCGAGCAGCAGCGATCCGGACAGCAGCGCCGCCGCGGACGCCCAGCGGTGACGGGGGGATGAGGACATTCGGACTCCAGGGTGGATGGTGGGGTCGCGGCGGGGAGGAGGACGGGGAAGACGCGGCGGGACCCGGACACACCGGGGACGGGACACGTCCGGTCGGTCGCAGCCCCGCGAACCGGACGGGAACAGCCGACCGGGACGGTCGGGCTCAGGCCGGTGGGTGTTCGGCGGGTGCGGGCGTCGTCGCCGGGACCCGGGTGTCACTGTCGTGGGGGCCGCCCCCGGCGGGCAGACCCCGCGGCCGGGTGGCCCGACCCGGGCGGAACACCTTGGGCAGACCGAAGAACAGCAGGGTCAGGGCGAAGACCAGCAGCAGGGCGGGCAGCACCCGTCCGTACAGCTCGGCGCTGTCCCGGCGGGCGTCGGCGTCGGCGACCCGCGGGAGCGCCGCGGCCACGGTGTCGGCGGTGGCGGCGACGGTGATCCCGCCGGTCGCGGCGCCGTCGGATCCCACGGCCCCGACGGCGACGACCGTGCCGTTGTCGAGGGTGACGGCGGCGGTGCGGGTCAGTTGCAGCTGCACGTCCAGGACGGTGCCGGTGGCGGCGTCGAGGCTGAGCTGGGGGGTGAGCGTCTCGGTCCAGGTGGTCGGCCAGCCGTC
>JBQGEH010000136.1:0-4421 GCA_052039515.1 Nakamurella sp.
GCCCGCGCGCGAGGTCCCGCACGGTCGCGGCCTCCGCGGCGTTGGCGGCGAACGGCTTCTCGCTGAGCACGTGCTTGCCGGCCAGCAGGGCGGCCCGGTTCCACGGGGCGTGCAGGCTGTTGGCGAGCGGGTTGTAGACCGCCTCCACCTCCGGATCGGCGACGACGTCGGCGTAGGAGTCCAGGACCCGCTCGATTCCGTGCGTCCGCGCGAACGCCTCGGCCCGGCTCCGGTCCCGGGCGGCGACGGCGACCAGCCGGGCGCCGGTCACCCGCGCCGGTACGACGATGGACGACTCACTGATGCGTGCGGCGCCGAGCACGCCGATACGGAGGGGTTCCACCGTGATTCTCCATCTGTGCCGGGACGAGGCGATCGGACCGGCCCATGTTGACACATCCGTCAGAAAGACCTCAGACTCGCCGCCGTGGGCCACCCCTACCCGATCCGCGAGATCGCCCGGCAGTCCGGACTGAGCGAGGCCACCGTCGACCGGGTGCTCAACCACCGGCCGGGGGTGCGCGCCAGCACGGCCGCCAAGGTCGCACAGGCGGTGGTGGACCTCGACCGGCAGCGCTCCCAGCTCCGGTTGAACGGCCGGACCTTCATCGTCGACGTGGTGATGCAGACCCCACAGCGGTTCTCGGCCGAGGTCCGCGCCGCACTCGAGGCCGAGCTGCCGGGGCTGCGACCGGCCGCGGTGCGGGCGCGGTTCGACGTCCGGGAGACCGCCCGGCCGGCCGACCTGGTCCGGGTGCTGGCCGGTATCCGGCACCGCGGCTCGGCGGGGGTCATCCTCAAGGCGCCCGACGTACCCGAGATCAACGCCGCTGTGGCCGATCTCGAGCGGCACGGCATCCCGGTGGTCACCCTGGTCACCGACCTGCCGTTGAGCCGCCGGGCGGCCTACGTGGGGATCGACAACCGGGCCGCCGGGGCCACGGCGGCCTACCTCCTCGACCGGCTGCTCGGAGATCGACCCGGCACGGTGTTGATCGTGTTGAGCCGCAGTGAGTTCCGCGGCGAGGAGGAACGCGAGATCGGGTTCCGCAGTGCGCTGCGGCTGCGGGCGCCCGGCCGGGCGGTGGTCGACGTGACCGACACCGACGGACTGGACACCTCCGTCCACGCGTCGATCGTGCGTGCGTTGCGGCAGCACCCCGACGTGGTGGCCGCGTACTCGGTCGGCGGCGGGAACACCGCGGTGCTGGACGCTTTCGCCGACGCCGGCGGCCGGTGCGAGGTGTTCGTCGGCCACGACCTGGACCGCGACAACCTCGCCCTGCTCCGCGACGAACGCCTCACCGCGGTGCTGCACCACGACCTGCGCTCCGACCTGCGCCGCGCCTGCCAGATCGTCATGCAGGTGCACGGCGCACTCGACGGTCCGATCGCGACCGTCCCCTCGCCCGTGCAGATCATCACGCCGTACAACATCCCGGGGCCGTTACCGGGACTCTGAGCCGGCGGGTGCCGACGGCCGCCGGCCGGTAGCGTCTCATGTGCGGCAGCGGTCTCGTCCCCGTCGCCGCTTCCGGCGCCGCCCCGTGGTACGAGGCGCCGGGCGCCCCGTGCCCGCCGATCGCACCCGGTCGACGTCATGGGGCCGACCTGACCCTGGTCACCGCGACGGCACCGACAGTGTGCCCTCGGACGGTCGACCGTCGGTCTCCGTGGTCCACCATCAGCGAGGATGCTGCTAGCGTCGATCAGGCATTTTTATTCATGACGTCAGGTGGGGGCCATGGACGACGTACTGCTGAATCAGACGAATCGGATGATTCCTACGGTCGCGTGGCTGTACCACACCCGTGGACTGCGGCAGAGCGAGATCGCCGACCGGCTGAACATCTCGCAGTCCCGGGTCTCCCGGCTGCTCGACCAGGCCGTCAAGGCGGGGATCGTCCGCACCACGGTGATCCTGCCCGCCGACGAACAGTCGGTGGTGGAGCAGGAGCTCGAGCAGGCCTACGGCCTGCGCAGCGCGCACGTGTACGACATCGGCTCCGTCACCGACGAGAGCCAGCTGGTGCTCGAGCTCGGGCAGCTGCTCGCCCTGCAGCTCCAGGCGGCGCCGCTGGACGCGGAGGTCATCGGCTTCACCTCGTGGAGCCGCACCCTGCAGGAGGCGGTGCGGCACCTCGGCCCCCTCCGCAACTCCGGCGCCCGGTGCGTGGTGGAGATGCTGGGCGATCTCGGGCCGCCCGCCCTGCAGCATCTCGCCGCCCAGAACACCCAGCAACTGGCCGATCTCGTCGGCGCCGAGCCGATGTTCCTGCGCATGCCCGGCGTGGTCCCCAACAGGCGTATCCGGAAGACGTTGCTGGACCACGATTCCCACGCCCGCACCGTGCTGGAGCAGCTGGACCACATGGATCTGGCGCTCACCGGCTTCGGATCCGGGGCGATCGTCCCGCCGCTGAAGGCGGGCGACAACTTCTTCACCGAGGAGCAGGTCGCCCACGCCCGGAAGCAGGGTGCGGTCGCCGAGGTCAACCTGCGCTACATCGACCCCGACGGCCACCCCGTGGTCACCGATCTCGACGAACTCGTGGTGGGGGCGACCCTGGAACAGCTGCGCGACGCCCCCCGCCGGCTCGGCGTCGGCGGTGGACCGGCGAAGTACGAGGCGGTGCGGGCGGTGCTCCGCGGTGGCTGGGTCAACATCCTGGTCACCGACGCCGTCACCGCCCAGTGGCTGCTCGACCACCAGCGCGGCTGACCCCGACCGTCCCCGGAGCGCCGAGAAGGGCCGTCCCGCACGGCGGGACGACCCTTCTCGGTGGTGCGGAACGGCTCAGCGAGCCAGTTCGTGGGCGAGCTCGGCGAGCTCCTGTCCACCGGCCATCTCGGCGGTGAGCTCCTCCAACGACACCTCGGTGCGCTTCTTGTCGAGCACGCAGCGCCCGAGCTTGAGGATGGCGAAGTGGTTGCCGACCAGGTAGGCGTGGTGCGGGTTGTGGGTGATGAAGACGACGCCGAGGCCGGCGTCACGGGCGGCGGCGGTGTACTTGAGCACCACGCCGGACTGCTTGACGCCGAGGGCGGCGGTGGGCTCGTCGAGGATCAGCACCCGGGCGCCGAAGTACACCGCGCGGGCGATCGCGACACACTGCCGCTGACCGCCGGACAGGGTGCCGATCGGCTGGTTGATGTCCTTGACGACGATGCCCATCTTCTGCAGCTCGGCGTCGGCGATCTCGCGCATCTCCTTGATCTTCAGCGGAGCGCCCGGGTAGTTGCCCGCCTTGAGCTCGGAGCCGAGGAAGAAGTTGCGCCAGACCTCCATCAGGCTGACGACGGCGAGATCCTGGTAGACGGTGGCGATCCCGTGGTCCAGCGCCTCACGCGGGGAGCTGAACTTCACGTCCTTGCCGTCCACCTTGAGGCTGCCCTCGGAGTGGGAGTGCAGGCCGGACATGATCTTGATCAGCGTGGACTTGCCGGCGCCGTTGTCGCCCAGCACGCAGGTGACCTCGCCGGCGTTGACCCGCAGGTTGATGCCCTGCAGCGCGCGGACCGCGCCGTAGAACTTCCCGACGTTGTCCATCTCGATCAGGGGCGTGCCCTTGACGAGGGTGGAGTCGGCGTGATCGGCCAGGGTGTCGGCCATGGTCAGCCACTCCTTCGCGTGGTGGACAGCTTCTTCACGTACAGGTTGACGCCGACCGCGAGCAGCAGCATGACGCCCAGGAAGGCCTTGAACCAGTTGGGGTCCCAGCCGGCGTAGACGATGCCCTGGCTCACCATGCCGAAGATGAAGGCGCCGATCGCGGTGCCGATGGCCGAGCCGTAACCACCGGTCATCAGGGTGCCGCCGACGACCGCGGCGATGATGTAGATGAACTCCTGGCCCACACCCTCACCGGCCTGGATGGTGTTGAAGGCGTACAGCCGGTGCTGGCCGTAGAACCAGGCCAGGAAGCCGACCAGCATGAACAGGCCGATCTTCACCTTGTTCACCGGCACACCGACCGCACGGGCCGACGCGGCGTTGCCGCCGACCGCGAAGATCCAGTTGCCGATCTTGGTGCGCACCAGCACCCAGGTGGCCACGGCCACGAACAGCAGCCACCAGATGACGGTGATCTTGAGCTTGGCGCCGAAGAACGGGATCTCGGCGGCGAAGATGCCCTTGAGCGAGTTGAAGCCGTCGATGTCGGACACGTTGCGGGTGGCGACCGAACCCGAGATCGCCTTCGTCACGGCGAGATTCGCACCCTGCAGGATGAAGAACGTGCCCAGTGTGATGAGGAACGACGGGATCCCGGTCTTCTGCACCAGGTACCCGTTGAGGAAGCCGATGGCCAGCGCCAGCACCAGCGCCAGCAGGGTGCCGACCCACATGTTGAGCGAGAGCTGGTAGCTGATCATCGACGCGGTCAGCGCCGCGGTGATGAAGGCGACGCCCGCGGAGAGGT
>JBQGEH010000137.1:0-3160 GCA_052039515.1 Nakamurella sp.
GCGCTGCTGCTCGGCGTCGTCGTGGCCGTCATCGGGTTGCAGCTGCGCCGCTCCAGCCCGCGGTTCTGGTGGGCGCCGTTCGGGCTCGGCGTGCTGGGCGTCGTGTTCGGGCTGGTGATGATCTTCCAGCCGGCCAGCGCGATGGTCGCCCTCGCGTCGATCCTCGGGGTGCTCGCGCTCCTCGGCGGGGTGATGCTGGTGGTCGGTGGGCTGCGGCTGCGCAGCCTGCAGCTGGGCTAGTCTGAGGCACGGCCCACGGCATCTCGTGGCCGTGCCCGCCGCCTTAGCTCCAACGGTAGAGCGCCTCACTTGTAATGAGATGGTTGTCGGTTCGAATCCGACAGGCGGCTCTGTTTCCGCAGGTCAGCGGTATCGCCGGGCCCCGTCGTCCGGGTTGTCCGCCTTGACAGGCCAGCGCCGGGACCCACACCATCGGGTGTGGGCACGGCCCCGAACGGGCACACCAGCCCTACCGCGCCCCCTCGCACCACCGACCGACACGACCACTCAGACGCCCCTCCCGGGCGTCCGGCACGGCCGACCACCGGAGGACGACCATGACCACCACCGCACCCGGCTCCACCGACGCCGTGCACGCCGACGGCACCCCGCCGATGAGCGCCCCCACCTACCGCGCCTGCGCCTGCGGCTGGTCCACCAGCGGCGGCAGCCACGCCAGCGCCGTCGACGATCTGCAGCAGCACCTGGCCCCGTTCAGCACCGGGGTCGTCCCCGGCTAACGCCGACCGGCCCGGCGACAGGGCCGGCGCCGGGCCGACTCCCGGTACCATCACCAGGAGCGTCCGGACACCCCGTCCGGCTACAGGACGGGAGCTTCACGCGGTGACGCATGACCCCATCGACCCCACCGGCGTACTGACCGAGTTGTCGGAGCTGCTGCGGGCCGATCGGGATCTCGACGAGATCCTCGGTGACGTGGTGGCGATGGCCAAGCGGCGGGTGCCCGGCACCGACGAGGCCGCCATCTCGCTGGTCCGCAACAAGAAGGCCGCCACCGCGGCCACCACCGGCGGGATGGCGGTCCCGCTGGACGAGCTGCAGTACGACACCGGGTACGGGCCCTGCCTGGACGCGGGTCGCGAGAACGAGGTGAAGCACGTCGACGACGCGGCCGCCGAGACCCGCTGGCCGCGCTACATCCCCCGCGCCGTCGCCAACGGTCTGGGCAGTTCGCTGTCCATCCCGCTGCCGGTGGAGAACTACCTCGTGGGGGCGCTGAACCTGTATTCCGCCGCACCGCACGCCTTCGAGCCGGCGTCGGTGGCGCTCGGCGAGGCGTTGGCCGCGCACATCACGGCGGCGCTCAGCCACGCCGAGTCGCGTCGCGGACACCGCATCCGAGCCGAGAACCTCGAGCGGGCCATGGTCACCCGCAGCGTGATCGAGCAGGCCAAGGGCATCATCATGGTCCAGCGCAAGTGCACCGCCGGCGACGCCTTCGACATCCTGCGGCAGATCTCCATGGACGAGAACATGCGCCTGTCCGAGGTGTCCGCCCAGCTCGTCGAGAGCGCGTCGGGTCACCGGGTCGAGCTGTAGCCCCGGTGAGCGGACCGGGGGCCCCCGGCGGCGGGCGCCGCGCGGCCCCGGCCGTCGCCTCCCTGGAGGAGGCGATCTTCCCGCACCTGCGGCCGGCCGCCGCCCGACGGCTGCTGCTGTCGGCGCACCAGGTCTTCGCCCGCAAGGGCTACGCCGCGGCGACCACGCGGGAGATCGCGGCCGGCGCCGCCATGAGCCCGGCCGCCATGTACATCCACTACCGCTCCAAGCAGGACCTGCTGTTCCACCTCAGCCTGCTCGGGCACGAGGCCTGCGAGGAGGTCCTGCTGGCCGCCCGGGCCGCGGGCACCGACGCCGCGAGCCGGCTGTCCGGGATGATCTCCGCCTTCGCCGGCTGGCACGCCACCCACCACACGACCGCCCGGATCGTGCACTACGAGCTGACCTCGCTGACCCGGGACAACTTCGACGCCGTCGCGGTCATCCGCCGCCGCATCGACCGGCTGGTCTCCGACGCGGTCACCGCCGGCATCGCCGACGGCAGTTTCACCGCCGCCGACCCGGCGGGCACCGCGCTCGCCATGACGTCGATGTGCGTGGACGTGGCCCGGTGGTTCCCCGCGGGGTCGTTGCACTCCCCCGCCGACGTCGCCGGCCTGTACGGCGCGCTCGCCCTGCGGCTGGTGGGCGCCGGCTGATCCGCGGCGGTTGCCCACGCCGGGGCCGGGGTACTGATCGGCTGCGCGCCACTGGGCGACGGGACCGCTGGAAACAACCGGTGACCCCGACGGCAGACGGTGCATGGACGGAACCGCATGTCCTCGTCTGTCCGGCTGGCCGACCTCGCCGCCGATCCCGAGCTCGACGCCCTGGCGCAGCGGGCCGCCGTCGTCGCCGACGACGTGGCCGCGGCGTTGGCGCTGGCCATCGAGCTGGGACGCACGGTGCCCCTGCCCGCGTCCGGGATGACGCTGCGGCGCTGGGAGACCCTGGCCACCCTGGGCGCCGCCGACCTCACGGCGGCCCGGGTCGTGGAGCCGCACCTGGACGCGCTGGCGATCCGCGACGAGGCCGCCGACGCCGGTCACCCCGTCGACCTGGACGCGATCGGCGCCGACGCGGACAGCACCTGGGGCGTCTTCGCCGCCGAGGGCCCCGGCCTGACCGTGCTCGCCGCCGAGCACGGCGACCGCTGGACCCTACGCGGCACCAAGCCGTGGTGCTCGCTGGCCGACCGGCTCAGCCACGCGCTCATCACCGCGCGCACCCCGGAGGGCCGGGGGCTGTTCGCCCTGTCGCTGCGTGACAACGAGCTGGACGTGCCGGCCGGGACCTGGGTGGCCCGTGGCCTGCGGAACGTCCCCAGCGGTCCGCTGGTCATCGGATCGGCCACCGCCGTCCCCGTCGGCCCACCGCGCTGGTACCTCGAACGCCCCGGCTTCGCCTGGGGTGGTGTCGGGGTGGCGGCCGTCTGGCACGGCGGTGCGGTCGGGGTGGCCCGCCGGCTGTTCGGTCACGCCACCGACAACCCGGAGGAGCCGCTGCGACTGCTGGCCCTGGGCGCGGTGGACACCGCCCTCACCGGTTCCGCCGCCGTGCTCGCCGCGTCGGCGGCGTCCGTCGACCGGGGTGACACCGC
>JBQGEH010000138.1:0-8457 GCA_052039515.1 Nakamurella sp.
GCCCCGAAGCGGGCCACCTTTAGGCCGCCGCGGGTCAGGCTGGTCCGGGCGGCGGCGGTGAGCCGGTAGTAGGTGCGGCGCCCCTCCCGGCGGGGCTCAATCAGTCCCCGGGAGGTCAACCGGCTCAGCGCCGAGCGCGCACCGCCGGGCGTGACCCCGAAATCCTCGACCAGGGCCACCAGCGCGGCCGACGGGAAGCTGCCGGCGGTGCTGAACCAGTAGTCGGCGAGCAGGGTCACCAGCAGGTGCTGCGGCGAGGTGCCCGCCTGCAACCGGGGGAGTCCGTCCACCGGCGGGGAGATCGCCTCCGGGTCCGTGGTCACGGGGCGCAGCCTAACGCTCGACGACAGGGTGCGTGGGAGCCGGCGGTACCGCGGGTGCCGGTACTGACAGTGTGCACAAGTGTCGCCGATCGGTTCGTCGTCTGCATCGTTCAAGACCGTGCTCACGTGGTGGTGACTGCGGCTGAACGGGTGGATCACTCGCCTGAGCCGAGCGAATCACGCGACAAATGTTGCGTGTATCGCGCAGGACAGGCCACGATGTGCGGACCATCACGCGCACTGTGTGCGACGTACTGCCTCCGCCTCCGTCTGCGACATCCGCCGGAATGAGCTCCTCCGATCGTCGGTCGAAGCGTCGGGTGTCCGCGGTACTGCATGACATCCGAGGCGGATGACGCTTCGCACCACCGTGCGCACGACGAGAGAGGCGAGGAATGAGACGACGAGCGTTGTCGGCAGCGTTGCTGGTCGGCGCCCTGTTGGTCCCGGCCGGCGGCTGGTCGGCCGCAGCGGATCCGGCGGAACCCCCACCCGTGCAGCAGTTGTCGGAGACGGTGCCGCGGTACGACCCGATGGCGGGTCTGCGGATGGGCATCGCCGGCCTGTTCGAACGCGGCGTGCCCGGCTTCGACCGGACCGCCAAGGTGTACGTGCCCGAGGGTGCGGTGCTCGGGGCGTCGATGGTGGTGCTCACCGTCCCGGCCGGGCAGGACACCGTCGAATGGCTGACGGCCAGCGGCTGGCTCGGCCTGTCGGACGAAGAACGTTTCCTGCTCTACGTTCTCGAACCCGGCGACGGCGGCTGGGGGAGCGCGGCCGAGGAACAGGGGTACGTCGACGCGGCTTACGCCGCCATCGCCGAGAACGGGCCGGACGGCCGCGGCACCTGGTACCTGCCGCCGGAGAGCTACTACGTCGTCGGCTACGACGCGGCCGGTGCCGCCCTGCAGAAGGCGGTGATGCGCGATCCCACGCTGGTCGCGGCGGCGGCCTTCGTCGACGCCAGTGACGTCGACGGCGCCTACCTCGCGTCCCTCGGCGAGACCGCGTACCCGACCCCGGACAGCGCCGGCGAGCCAATCACGGCGGCCGAGGTGCCGATGCCGGTCTGGATCGTCGAGAGCGAGCGCTCGCCGGCGTCGGACGCGGTCGTGGCGTACTGGAAGCAGGCCAACCAGACCCGCGCCACCGGTACCGCCTTCCGCGGCGGCCGCATCTTCGTCCAGCAGCCGGACACCCTGGACGGCTACGTGGCCGAGAGCTCGTCCACCGCTGTCGCGGTCACCGACAGCCGGGACGCCCGGGCGGAGGCGCTGAGCGGCAGCCGGGCCCTCTACGACGGGTTCCTGTCCCGGTGGACCCGGTACGGCGGCGCGGTCGGCGGCAACACCATCGGCTTCCGCCCCGACCTGGAAGCGCTGGGCGTCGAGCACACCACCGTCGAGCTGGACGGCCGGCTGCGCGAGTACCTGGTCTACACCCCGCCGCTGGCCCGGGCCGCGGCCGCCGACGGCCGCACGGTGCCGCTGGTGATGGCGCTGCACGGTTTCAACATGACGATGTACTCGATGTTCGACTTCTCCCGCTGGTGGGAGGTCGCCGACCGCGAGGGCTTCGTCCTGGTCATGCCGACGGCGCGCAACGTGGACAACACGACGCCGTGGGACCTCGCCGCCGACGGCATCGACATGCCGTTCATCGAGCTGGTTCTCGACGACATGGTGACCCACTACCCGGTGGACACCGACCGGATCTACCTCGGTGGCCAGTCCATGGGCAGCATGATGACGCAGGCCATCGGCCGGAACCCGGCGCTGTCGCCCCGGTTCACCGCGCTGGGCTCCACGTCCGGCGCGGGGACGTCGGCCGACCGGACCGGTGAGACGCTGCCGTTCTTCATGCTCTTCGGCGAGTTCGACTTCTGGCCGTGGGATCCGGCCACCCCCACCGTCGGCGACAGCCTCGCCTACTGGATCGACCGCAACGACGCCCTCGGCTCGCCGACCTCCCCGGCGTCCACCGAATGGGTCGGCCGCTACGACCTCTACCACTGGACCGGCGCCGACGGGGTGGAGACCGTCCGCTACGGCGTCACCCGCGGCCGCGGCCACAGCATCGTGCCGGACGAGATGAACCTGCTGTGGGACTGGTACCGGCTGTGGCGCAAGGCCCCGGACGGCAGCAACGTCCGCGCCGACGCCCCCGCGGCAACCGTGTACAGCGTGCCGTTCGACGACGCGCTGCTGGTGCGGGAACCGGGTGCGGCGACGGTGACCCGGCTGACCTATGACGCCTGGGCCGCGCTGGGCTTCCCGGCTCCGGTGCCGGCGCCGACCCGGTTGCTCTCGGTGAGCTGGGACCCGACGGTGTTCGCGGTGTCGTCGGTGGACGGTCTGGCGTGGTGGGACGCGGTGACCTATCCGCAGTGGGCGGCGGTCGGCTTCCCGGCCCCCGACCGGGGTGCGTCGGTCGGTGCCGCCCTGTCCGTGGTGCGCCACCCGACCTCGACGGAGCTCTTCGCCGTCGTCCCGGACCTGATGCGGCACAAGCTGACCCCGGCCGAGTGGGCCGGCCTCGGCAGCCCGGCCCCGCAGGACGCGGACACCGGGTTCCTGCGGCTGAGCTGGGCCCCGGAGGGCATCGCCGAGGTCGACCTCGACGCCGGCACCCCGGCCGAGCGGTTGGACTACGCCCGCTGGTCGTCGTTGGGCTTCCCCACCCCGGCGGACGTCCCGATGCTGCCGGGTGACGTGGTCTGCTTCGTCCCCGGCTCGGACCGGCTCGCCTACGACGGAGCCACTTTCGACGACCTGCTCACCTACGAGCAGTGGCGGGCGACCGGGTTCGCGACCCCGGCCGTCTGCTGACGGCGCGGCGGGCGGCGGGGCCGGTGAGCCCCGCCGTCCGCCGGCACTACCCTGGGGCCGTGCCGGACACCCCCATCGCCCTCATCGAGGACCCCGCGGTCGCGCAGCTGGTCGGCGTCGTCGCCGGCCTGGACGTCCGGTCGGGACCGCAGCCGCCCGAGGTCCTCGCCGAGGTCGCGGTGTACGTGCCGCGGTTCCTCGCCGACGGTCCGGCGACCGAGGTGCTCGGCGCGCTGACCGGGCTGCAGGTGCTGCAGCTCGCGACCGCCGGGGCGGAGGCCTGGCTGGACCGCGTTCCGCCGGGCGTGACGATGGCGACCGCCCGGGGTGCCCACGGCGGCGCCACCGCCGAGTGGGCGGTCGGGGCGCTGCTCGCCGTGCTGCGCGAGTTCCCCGGTTTCGTCGCCGCCCAGCTCGAGCAGCGATGGACCCAGCACGGCACCGACACCCTCGACGGCAAACGCGTTCTCGTGCTCGGCGCCGGTGACCTGGGCGGCGAGGTGCGGGTCCGGCTGGAGGCGTTCGGCGCGACCGTCACCATGGCCGCGCGCACCGCCCGCGACGGGGTGCACGGCATCGACGAGGTCCCGGGCCTGCTGGGCGACCACGACGTCGTCGTCCTGATGGTCCCGCTCACCGACGCCACCACCGGGTTGGTGGATGCGGCGTTCCTGGCCGCCATGCCGGACGGCGCCGTCCTGGTCAACGCCGCCCGCGGCCGGGTGGTCGACACCTACGCCCTGGTCGCCGAGCTCACGGCGGGTCGACTACGGGCCGCGCTGGACGTCACCGAGCCCGAACCGCTGCCGGCCGGGCACCCGCTGTGGGACGCCCCCGGAGTGTTCATCACCCCGCACGTCGGCGGCTCGACCCGCGGCGCCCCGCAACGGGCGGCGGCAGTGGTCCGCGCCCAGTTGCAGCGCTGGGCGGCCGGCGAGCCGCTGCACAACGTGGTCACCGACGCCGGCTACTGAGCCGAACCCATGAGCTCCGCCCAGTCCCCGGCCGGTGCGGCACTGAGCGCCGTCGGGTCGTCCGCGACCGCACCGGAGACGGTGGTCCTGGTGCTGCACGGCGGCCCCGAACACGGCACGGCCCGCTGCCACGGCTGGCTGCCCCAGGTGCTGCGGTGCCGGTTGCTGGCCCGGGCGGTCGCCCGGCGGTGGCCCACCGGCCGGGCGGTGACGGTGTACCTGCTCCGCCACGCGTGGACCGGTTGGGACGGCGACGGACGGGACGCGATCGCCGACGCCCGCTGGGCGCTGCGGGTCATCGCCCAGCGGCACCCGGGGGTTCCGGTCGGCATCCTCGGGCACTCGATGGGCGGTCGGGTCGGCGTCCGGATCGCCGACGACGAGAACGTCACCGCCGTCGTCGGTCTCGCCCCGTGGTTACCGGCCGGAGATCCGGTCGCACCGTTGGCCGGCCGGACGCTGACCGTCGTGCAGGGCACCCGGGACCGGGAGCTGCCCGCCGCCACGACCGACGCGTTCCTGGCCCGCGCCGGGGCCGCGGGGGTGCCGGTCCGGCGCCGGCTGCTCCGCGGGGGCGGCCACGCGATGGTCGTCCGGATGGGCACCTGGTCGCGGTGGGCGACCGCGGCCCTGGCCGGCACGATGAGCACCGACGGCACCGACGACAGGACCGACAGGACCGACAGGACCGACAGGACCGACAGGACCGGTTGAGACGTGCTCACCGCAGCCGGTAGAACCGCCAGGTGTTGAACCCCTCGATCGGCAGGACGTCGACCTCGGTGAAGCCGGCTCCGCGGGCGTAGCCCTCCAGCACCGGACGCCGCATCACGGTGCCGGTGGCGGCGGTGGGGGTGCTGGACATCCCGTCCGGCAGGCAGATGAACAGGCTGTAGCCGTACATCAGCCGGTCCATCTCGCCGGCCGGGGCGGTGAACGTGTCGGCGACCGCCTCGTCCATCACGATCATCACGCCGCCCGGCGCCAGCGACGCCCGCGCGGCGCGCAGCACGTCGACCGGCCGGGGCATGTCGTGCACGCACTCGCACGCCAGCACGAGGTCGAACGGACCGTCCGCGGCCATCCGGTCGGCGTCCCCCGCGACGAACGAGACACGGTCCGCCACACCGGCTCCGGTGGCGTTCGCCCGGGCCATGGCGACCGACGGCGGGTCGATGTCGTAGCCGGCGACGGTCAGCTCCGGGTAGGCCCGGGCCAGGCCGATGGACGACCAGCCGCCGCCGGACCCGACGTCGGCGACCCGGGCGCCGGGGCGGCCGAGCAGGGCGTGCACCTCGGGGACGCCGGCCAGCGCGTCGGGGAGGGCGTGCTCCAGCCACGGCCGGTTCAGTGCCTCCTGTGACTCGCGGGCGTCGTCACCGAAGTCGTCCCAGCTCACGCCGCCCCCGGTGCGGTAGGCGTCCAGCAGGGCGGGCAGCTGCACGGCGGACGCGGCGATCATCCGGGGCAGCGCCCCGAGGTAGTCGAGGCTCTGCTGGTCCAGCATCACCTCCGCGACCGCCGGGGGCATCGTGAAGCGCCGCTCGTCCGGCGGCCGGTCCAGCTCGTCGACGGTGAGCAGGCCGTCGGCGGCCTGCATCTCGAGCCACTCGCGGGCGTACCGGCGGTCGATCCCGCACGCCGCGGCGAGCTCGGTGGGCGACGCGGGGCCGTCCTGCAGCGCCCGGTACAAGCCGAGCCGGTCGCCGACGTACACGCCCATCGTGGTGAGCGCACCCAGTGCGGCGGCGAACAGCGTGCCGGCGACGTCCGACGCGCTCGTCGGGGCGGGATCGGCGGTGGTCACGGAGAGCCTCCCGGCAGGACGGACACCAGTGCCGGGAGCGTATGCCGCCCGCTCACCACCCGCACGGTGACGGTCGACCCGGTACACGACGATGCCGACCTCGCGAGGTCGGCATCGTCGTGGTGCGGCCGTCGCCGCGGAGCGTCAGCTCTCCGGGTGCTCCGGCGCCCAGCTCGTCGGGACGACCCGGACGGCACCGGTCGACGCCGAGGTCGCCATGTGCGCGTAGGCCCGCAGCGCCTGGGAGACGAACCGCTCCCGGTTCTTCGGCTGCCACGGGTTCTCCGAGGCCTCCATCTTGGCGCGGCGCTCGGCCAGCACGTCGTCGGGGACGTTGAGCGTCAGGGCCCGGGAGTGGATGTCGATGACGATCTCGTCGCCGTCCTCGATGAGGCCGATGGAGCCGCCGCGGGCGGCCTCGGGCGAGATGTGGCCCACGGACACGCCACTCGAGCCGCCGGAGAAGCGGCCGTCGGTGATCAGCGCGCAGACCTTGCCCAGGCCCATGCCCTTGATGAACGACGTCGGGTAGAGCATCTCCTGCATGCCGGGGCCACCGGTGGGGCCCTCGTAGCGGATGACCACGACGTGCCCGGGCTTGACCTTCTTGCCGAGGATGCCCTCGACCGCGTCCTCCTGGGACTCGAAGACGATGGCGGTGCCGGCGAAGTGGAACAGCGACTCGTCGAAGCCGGCGGTCTTGACCACGCAGCCGTCCTCGGCGATGTTGCCGTGCAGCACGGCGAGCCCGCCGTCGACGGTGTAGGCGTGCTCGCGATCCCGGATGCAGCCGTTCGCGGCGTCGGTGTCCAGGGTGTCCCAGCGGTTGGTGGTCGAGAACGCCTGCGTGGTGCGGACACCGCCAGGGGCGGCGTGGAACAGTTCGAGCGCCCGCTCGCTGGCCTTGCCGCCGCGGACATCCCACTCGTCCAGCCAGCTCTGCAGGTCCGGCGAATGGACCGAATGCACCGAGGTGTCCAGCAGCCCGGCCCGGTTCAGCTCACCCAGCAGGGCGGGGATGCCGCCCGCCCGGTGCACGTCCTCCATGTGGTAGTCGGGGTGGTTCGGCGCCACCTTCGACAGACACGGCACCTGACGCGAGATCGCGTCGATGTCGGGCAGCGTGAAGTGCGTCTCGCCCTCGATCGCGGCGGCCAGGATGTGCAGGACGGTGTTGGTCGAACCGCCCATCGCCACGTCCAGCGCCATCGCGTTGGCGAAGGCGGCGGGGTTGGCGATGTTGCGTGGCAGCACCGAGGCGTCGTCCTCCTCGTACCAGCGGCGGGCGAGCTCCACGACGGTGGTGCCGGCCCGCAGGAACAGGTCGCGGCGGGCGGCGTGGGTGGCCAGCGTCGAGCCGTTTCCCGGCAGCGACAGCCCCAGCGCCTCGGTGAGGCAGTTCATCGAGTTGGCGGTGAACATGCCCGAGCACGAGCCGCAGGTGGGGCAGGCCGACCGCTCGACGGCGGTGAGCGACTCGTCGGACACCGCCTCGGCGGCGGAGGCGTTGATCGCGGTGATGAGGTTGGTGGGGGAGTAGGCGACCCCGTCGGCGATGACCGCCTTGCCGGCCTCCATCGGCCCCCCGGAGACGAACACCACCGGGATGTTCAGCCGCAGCGCGGCCATCAGCATGCCGGGGGTGATCTTGTCGCAGTTGGAGATGCAGACCAGGGCGTCGGCGCAGTGTGCGTTGACCATGTACTCGACGGAGTCGGCGATCAGTTCGCGCGAGGGCAGCGAGTAGAGCATGCCGCCGTGACCCATCGCGATGCCGTCGTCGACGGCGATGGTGTTGAACTCCTTGCTCACCGCGCCGGCCTCACGGATGGCGCCGGCCACCAGGTCACCCATGTCCTTGAGGTGCACGTGGCCCGGCACGAACTGGGTGTAGGAGTTCGCGATCGCGACGATCGGCTTGCCGAAGTCGTTCTCACCCATGCCGGTGGCGCGCCAGAGGGCGCGGGCACCGGCCATGTTGCGGCCGTGGGTGGAGGTCCGGGAACGGAGGGCTGGCATGGGGGACTCCTGAGCGGGACGAGCGTGCAGCGGTGCAGCGGACGGCGACGGGTCCGGGGAACGGACGGGTCACGGGGTGCGGCGCCCGTCCGGGGCCGGACACGGCACGGCGCCCGTTGGGGCGCGTGCGCACTGTCTGGGGGTGAGGTTACTCCGCCTGCGCGGCCCGGCGGCCGGCGTCGTCGCTGCTCGCGGCCCGTGCGGGCGCCGGGTCGGTGTCCGTGGCGGGGTCGGCGACCGGCGCCGGGGTGGCGGCGTCCGGTCCGGCCGGGTCCGCCGTCGAGGGTGACGTGGCCTCGGGGGCCGGGCCGGCCTTCAGCGAGGTGCTCGCCGAGGACGCGTCGGCGGCCTCCTCGGCCTGCGCGGCGGCGTCCTCACCCAGGTACAGCCGACCGCCGCTGACCTCGGCCAGCCGCCGTAGGTCGCGCGGACGGACCATGGGGAGTCGGATCCGTTTCCCCTCCAGGGTCACCGCGATCGCCCACCGGGGTCCCTGGAACTCGAAG
>JBQGEH010000139.1:0-3437 GCA_052039515.1 Nakamurella sp.
TTGATGTTCGGCATCAGCGCCTGGCAGCTCGCCCGCGGCCGGCACCCCGAGATCTTCCGCGGCAACTTCCGTCTCGGCGCGTGGGTCACCCTGGTCGGTGCCGCCCTCACCGTCGTCACCGGTGACATCCAGGCCAAGATCATGACCGAGGTGCAGCCGATGAAGATGGCCGCCGCCGAAGCGCTGTACCACACCACCAGCAGCGCCTCGTTCTCCGTCTTCACCTGGGGGAGCCTGGACGGCACGAAGGAATGGTTCAGCGTCCGGGTGCCCAACCTGCTGTCGTTCCTGGCCACCGGCACCTTCACCGGGCAGGTCGAGGGCATCAACGACGTGCAGGCCCAGTACGTCGCCCAGTTCGGCGCCGGCAACTACATCCCGTTCGTCCCGGTCACCTACTGGGGCTTCCGGCTGATGATCGGCTGCGGCATGGCCACCGCCGCCGTCGCGCTGATCGGGCTGTGGATCCTGCGCCGGGTGCGTACCACCGGCTGGCAGCCGCCGCGCTGGATGTGGACGGTCATGGTGCTGTCGATGGCCGGACCGTTCCTGGCCAACAGTTTCGGCTGGATCTTCACCGAGATGGGTCGCCAGCCGTGGTCGGTGTTCGGGCTGCTGAAGACGGCCGACAGCGTCTCGCCGTCGGTCAGCGCCACCGAGATGCTCATCAGCTTCGTCGTTCTCACCTCGCTGTACGCGGTGCTGGCGGTCGTCGACGTCGGGCTGATGGTCCGGTACGCCAAGGCCGGACCGCCGTCGGAGGAGGAGGTGCAGTCCTCCATCCAGCCGCCCGCCGGCCCTGACGGCACCGGTGGCCCGGACGATCCGGACGCACCCGAGAACGCCGATCGCCCCCTCGTCTTCGCCTACTGAGGAACGACACCCATGACGCTCGTGGACTTCTGGTTCATCCTGATCGCGGTCCTGTGGACCGGCTACTTCTTCCTCGAGGGCTTCGACTTCGGGGTCGGCATGCTGCTGCCGATCCTGGGCCGCGACGAGGTGCACCGCCGCGTCCTGATCAACACGATCGGGCCGCTGTGGGACGGCAACGAGGTGTGGGTGCTCGTCGCCGGCGGCGCCACCTTCGCCGCGTTCCCGATCTGGTACGCGACGATGTTCTCCGGCTTCTACCTGCCGCTGCTGCTCATCCTGGTCGCCCTCATCGTGCGGGCGGTGGCGTTCGAGTTCCGCGGCAAGACCTCGGCGATCGACCCGGTCGTCTGGCGCAAGCGCTGGGACGTCTGCATCGTCTTCGGCTCCTACGTGCCCGCGTTCCTGTGGGGCGTCGCCTTCGCCAACATCGCCCGCGGCCTGCACCTGGACGCCGACCACGAGTACGTCGGCACCGTCCTCGATCTGCTCAACCCGTACGCGCTGCTCGGCGGCGTCACCACGGTCGCGCTGTTCCTGCTGCACGGCGCGGTGTTCGTCTCGCTGAAGACCGTCGGCGACATCCGGCACGAAGCAGCCACTCTCGCGGTGCGGATCGGCGCCGGGGCGGCGGTCGTCGCGGTCCCGTTCCTGGCCTGGACCCAGGTCCAGCGCGGCACCGGCTCCACGCTGCTGCTGTTCGGGCTGGCCGTGCTCGGGGGGCTCGCCGCGATCGTGCTGGTCCGGGCGGGCCGCAGCGGCTGGTCGTTCGTGGCCAACGGCATCGCCATCGCCGCGGTCGTCGCCGGCATCTTCGTCGGCATCCACCCCGACGTGCTGCCCGCGCTGGACCCGGCGAACTCGCTGACCACCACGATCGCCGCGTCCTCGCCGTACACGCTGACCGTGATGACGTGGGTGGCCGGCTTCTTCACCCCGGTGGTGATCGCCTATCAGGCGTGGTCGTACTGGGTGTTCCGCAAGCGCATCGGCACCCAGCACATCCCGACCGCGGTGCTCGCGGGCAGCCACTGATGGTGCGCCCGCTCGACCCGCGGCTGCTCCGGCACGCGCGTGCCGCCCGGACGCTGATCGCCGGTTCCGCGTGCGTCGGTGCGGTCGGCGCCGCGGCCACCGTGACCATCGCGGTGACGCTGGCCGAGCTGATCACCGCGGTGGCGATCGACCGGGCCCGGCCGGCCGGCTGGGCCCTCCCGGTGCTGGTCGTCGCGGTGCTGGTCAAGGCGGCGGCGACCTGGGCGGCCGAGGCCCTGCCCCGCCGCACCGCGGTGGTGATGGTCAACCAGCTGCGCCGCCGGCTGCTGGAGCGGGTCGTGGAGACCGACCGCGGGTGGCTGACCCGGCAGCGACCGGCGGAGCTCATCCAGCTGGCCACCGCCGGGGTGGGCGGACTGCGCGACTACGCCGCGCGGTACCTCCCCCAGCTGGTGCTGTGCGCCCTGGTTCCGGCCGGCATCGTGGTCTTCCTCGGGGTCACCGATCTGCTCTCGGCCGGCATCGTCGCGGTCACGCTGCCGCTCATCCCGCTGTTCATGGCGCTGGTCGGGCTGCACACCCGGGACCACGCGACGCGGCAGTGGACGGCATTGCAGGTGCTGGGCGGGCACTTCCTCGACCTCGTCGCCGGACTGCCCACTCTGAAGGTGTTCTCACGCTCCCGGTCGCAGGAGGCGGGGGTGCGCGACGCGGGGGAGCGGTACCGCGAGACGACCCTGACGACGCTGCGGGTGGCGTTCCTGTCGTCCTTCGTGCTGGAGTTGCTGGCCACCATCTCGGTGGCGCTGGTGGCGGTGACCGTGGGCCTGCGGCTGCTGCACGGTTCGCTGGACCTGCGCACCGGACTCACCGTGCTGCTCGTCGCCCCCGAGGCGTACGCGGCGCTCCGCGCTGTCGGAACCCACTTCCACGCCTCCGCCGACGGTCTCGCCGCCGCCGACCGGCTGTTCCGGGTCCTGGAGGCGCCGGTGCCGCCGCGGGGCACCCGACCGGCGCCGACCGGGGACGTCGTCGTCGACGCCCGGGTGCACGGCGTCGAGCTGGCCACCACCGTGCCCGCCGGAGAGGTCACCGTGCTCACCGGACCGAGCGGCAGCGGCAAGTCGAGCCTGCTCGCGGTGATCGCGGGCGCCGCCCCGGACGCGGGAACAGTGACGGTGGGCGGTGTCCCGCTCGCCGAGGTCGACCCTGACGGGTGGCGGGCCACGGTCGCGCACCTGGTGCAGGCTCCGCACCTACGGGCCGGGACGGTGCGCGCCAACGTCACCGCGTTGCGCCCCGACGCCCCGGCCGACGCGGTCGCGGCGGCCCTGTGGCACGCCGTCGCCGACCGGGTCGTCGACGACCTGCCCGACGGCCTGGACACCGTGCTCACCGAGGGCGCGCCGGAGCTCTCCCAGGGCCAGCGGATGCGGATCGCGCTGGCCCGCACGCTGCTCGCCGACCGCCCGGTGCTGCTGCTCGACGAGCCGTCGGCCGCCCTGGACGCCGCCACCGAAGCCGAACTCGTCCGGCGCCTACCGGCCGCGCTCGCCGGCCGGACCGTC
>JBQGEH010000140.1:0-7666 GCA_052039515.1 Nakamurella sp.
GGCGTCTGGCACGGATACGTCCCGGGTGTGCGCCCCGGACAGCGGTACGGCTACCGGGTGCACGGCGTGGACCCGTCGAAGCTGCTGCTGGACCCGTACGCCCGGCAGGTGGACACCACCGGGTACGTGCTCGACGTGGTCCGCACGCCCGGCGCCGACAGTGCCGGCGCCGCGCCGCTCGGGGTGGTCACCGCCGCCCCGCCGCGGCCCCGCCCCGGACCGGGGACACCGTGGGAGCACACCGTGTTCTACGAAGCCCACGTCAAGGGGCTGACCCACCTACACCCGGCGGTGCCGCCGGAGCTGCGGGGCACCTACGCCGGCATGGCCCACCCGGCCGTTATCGAGCACCTGCGGTCGTTGCAGGTCACCGCGGTGGAGCTGCTGCCGGTGCACGCCGGCGCCACCGAGCCGGGCCTGCTGGCCACCGGCCGCCGCAACTACTGGGGTTACTCGACGCTGTCGTTCTTCGCGGTGCACCCCGGCTACGCGAGCACCCCGGGCGGTGAGCTCGCCGAGTTCGCCGCGATGGTCGACGCGCTGCACGCGGCCGGCATCGAAGTGATCCTGGACGTCGTCTTCAACCACACGGCCGAGGGCGGCATCGACATCCCGGTGTGGCTGTCCCACCGCGGCCTGGACCGTGACGCCTACTACCTGGCCGACGGCCACGACATCACCGGCACCGGCAACACCGTGCAGTGCGGGTCGCTGGCGACCGTGCGGATGGTGTGCGACTCGCTGCGCTGGTTCGCCGAGGACCTGCAGGTCGACGGCTTCCGCTTCGACCTGGCCTCGGTGCTGGGCCGTCCCGGCGGCGGGCCGTTCGACCCGAACGCACCGCTGCTGTCGGCGATCGCCGCCGACCCGGTGCTGTCCACCCGCAAGTTGATCGCCGAGCCGTGGGACGCCACCGGCGAGGGCTACGCGGTCGGTCGCTTCGGCCCGTCCTGGGCGGAGTGGAACGACCGCTTCCGCGACACCGTCCGGGACTTCTGGCGCGGCGTCGGCGGGGTCCAGGACCTGGGCTACCGACTGTCGGGGTCGTCGGACCTGTACGGCGCGCTGCGCCGGCCGTGGGCGTCGGTCAACTTCGTCACCGCCCACGACGGCTTCACCCTGCGCGACGCGGTGACCTACTCCCACAAGCACAACCTGGCCAACGGCGAGGACGGTCGGGACGGCACCGACAACAACCGCAGCGCCAACTACGGCACCGAGGGTGAGACTCCCGACCCGGCGATCCGGGCGATGCGCACCCGGCAGGCCCGCAACCTGGCCGCGACCCTGTTGCTGTCCACGGGGACCCCACTCATCACCCAGGGCGACGAGATGTGGCGTACCCAGGGCGGCAACAACAACGCCTACTGCCAGGACAACGAGGTGAGCTGGGTCAGCTGGGAGGAGACCGAGGAGAGCCGGCAGCTGCTGGCCTTCTTCCGCCGCACGCTGGCGATCCGGCGGGACGCACCGGCCCTGCACCAGGGTGAGTTCTTCGAGGGCCGCGCGCCCAGCGCCGCCGGCACCGCCGGTCTCCCGGACCTCATGTGGTTCAACACCGACGGCCGGCCGATGTCCATCTCGGACTGGTTCGACTCCTACCGCAGCACCGTGCAGATGTGGATCAACGGCGACGACGTCCGCACTCACGGCCCGACGGGCGGGCCGGTGTCGGACGCGTCGTGGCTGCTGGTGCTGCACGCCGGCTGGGACAGTGCCGACCTGACGCTGCCCGGTTCGCCGTACGGCCGCGCCTACACTCCGGTCATCGACACGGACACGGTCACCGGGGAACCGGCCGATGCGACCCCGGTGCCCGCGGGCACCTCGATGACGCTCAAGGGCCGCACGTTCTGGCTGCTGCGGGCCGACCGCGCGGCCTGACCCTCAGTCCGGCGCCGGATCGTCGCGGCGGGGACGCCGCGGAGGCTGCGCGCCGTCCTGCTCGGCGTAGCGGGCCAGCATCGCGTTGTAGGCGGTGAGGTCGGCGTCGTCGTCCAGCTCGGCCCGGCGGTCGGTGCGCCGCGCCTCGCGCTCGTCCCCCTTGGACCACTGCGCCAGCAGCGAGATGATCACCACCACCAGCGGGATCTCCGAGCCGCCCCAGGCGATGCCGCCGCCGACGTGCTGGTCCGACAGCAGCGAGTTCACCCAGGGCAGCGCCAGTGACTGGAAGTAGGACTGCCCGAGAACGGTGCGGCTGTTCATCAGCGCGAGCCCGAAGAACGCGTGGAACGGCAGCGCCCCCAGCAGCATGGCCAGCTTGACCAGCGGGGTGAGCCGGCGCGGGGCCGGGTCGACGCCGATGATCACCCAGTAGTAGAGGTAGCCGACCATCAGGAAGTGCACGTTCATGATCAGGTGCCCGGTGTGGGACGAGATCATCGCGTCGAACAACGGGGTGAAGTACACCGCGTAGAAGCTGCCGATGAACAGCGGGAACACCACCAGCGGGTGGGTCAGCACGGACAGCCAGCGGGCGTGCATGAACCCGACGATGGCCTCCCGGGCCCCGGGCACGCCGTCGCCGCGGGACGCCGGCAGTGCCCGCAGCGCCAGGGTGGTCGGGGCGCCGAGGACGAACAGGATCGGCGCCAGCATCCCCAGCAGCATGTGCGCCATCATGTGGTAGCTGAACTGGGCGTCGGCGTACACCGCGAGCCCGCTGGACGTGGCGACGAGCATGACCGCGCAGCCGGCGAACCAGCTGACCGCGCGGATCCGCGGCCACTCCGTGCCGCGGCGACGCAGCCGGACCAGGCCCCAGGCGTAGAGCCCGGCCAACACCAGCGCGGCGGTTCCGAGGACCAGGTCGAAGCGGCCGCCGAACACCAGGGTGCTGAAGGAGGGCGGGGACGCCAGCGGGTACCCGAGGATCAGTTCGGACTCGGTGACGGCGTCCGGGCTGAGCGGCAGCGGGGGCGGCGGTGCGGTCCGGCCCAGGGCCACCGCGACCCCGATCGTCGCGGCCATCACGCCGATCTCGAACACCGCGAGCTTCAGCAGCGGCCGCCGGTCACCGTCCTGGATGGCCGTCACGGCGCGCCGGCGCTGCAGGTAGCCGAAGCCGCCCAGCACGACCAGCAGCACCGCCTTGACCACGATGAGGCGTCCGTAGTCGGTGGTCACCAGGTCCGACAGCCGCGGCAGCCGGACCAGCGCGTTGCCGACCCCGGACACCGCGACCAGCACGAACGCGACCAGCGCCATCGTCGAGTAGCGGCGGGCGATCAGCGGCAGGTGGGCGGCCCGCTGCCGGGCCAGGCCCAGGAACGCGACCAGTCCGCCGATCCAGACGCTCACCCCGGCCAGGTGGTACAGCATGGTGTCGGTGGCGAAGTCGTGGTCGGCGCTCGCGGCGGCGTGACCGGCGATGGCGATCGGCAGCATGGCGAGCGCGGCGAGCACCAGGACCGCTGCGGCGGTGGCGGGCCGCAGCACGACCCGGGCCAGCGCCGCGACCAGCGCGGCCAGCAGGGCGGCGATCAACGGGGCCCGCACCGTCTCCACCGTCGACACCGCGGTGATGAGGTCGTCGGCACCCAGTGACGACGACAGCGGCCGGCCCACCACCGAGGCGTAGGTGAGCGGCACCATGGCCAGCGCCGCGGCCGCCCACACCGCCGCCGCCTTCGCGGCGGCCTGCGCGCAGCGGTAGCCGCCGGTGTCGAAGCGGCCGCCGACGGCGGGCGGGGCGAGGAAGACCGCGGCGACCAGCCAGCCGACGGTCACCGCGCCGGCCAGGTCGACCAGCCCCTTCACCGCCGGCAGCGCCAGCGCCACGACCGTCGTGGTGCTGCGGCCGGCCAGCTCCAGGACGGTGCTCGCCGGCAACGCCGCAGACAGGCCGACGGCCACGCAGACCACGATCAGCCCGGCGGCGAGCACCACCCCGCTGACGGTCCAGCCGACGGGGGCGGGACGGTCGGCAGCGGCGGCACCGTCCACGCCACCGGGGGAAACTCGCTGGTCGGACACGACTTCACGATACAAGCGCCCACCGACGACACGGTCGCCGTGACGACCCGTCCGCGCTGGTCGACCCCCCTGGGCGAGGGGTGTGAGACGCATGAGACAGTGAGCCCCGTCACCCACGGTCGGGTGATGTCTCCATCCACCTCCTCCCCGCAGCGGTCGTCCTGTCGACGACCGCTTCAGGGGGCGCGAGCGTGGCCTGCGCATCGCACCACCCGTCCGACGGTCCGCCCATCCCTCGTCAGGAGCCTCGATGCCCCCGTCCCGAAGTCGCACCCGCCTCGTCGCCGCTGCGGTGTGCGCCCTGGTCCTGCCCGGTCTGTCGCTGCTCGGCGCGACCGGCGCGGTCGGCGACCCGGCGACCCCGGGGGCGCCACCCCCGGTGCCGGTCCCGGACTGGGTGCGCGACGGCGACACGGCCGGCGACGTCATCCTGGCGCCGTCGCTGCGGTCGGCCACCGGGGCGGTGACCGTGTCGGTCGCGATGTCACAGGCACCGGTCGCGGTGACCGTCCCGGAGGCCGCGACCCGGGAGGCGACGCTCCCGTCGGCGGCGGACCAGCAGGCCCAGACGGCCGGCGTGGTCGCCCAGCAGGACACCATGGTGGACCAGGCGCAGGCGCTGGGCGCCACCGAGCTCGGACGCGCCTCGACCGCGGCCAACGTGGTGGCGCTGTCCCTGCCCGCCGAGAGGCTGACCGAGCTGTCGCAGCTGCCCGGAGTGGTCAGCGTCAAACCGGTCGCCCGCTACCACACCCTCGCCGAGGAGAACCCGTCCGGCAGCCTGGCCCAGGCCGCGGACTACCTGCAGGCGACCGCGGTGCGCGACGCGGGCACCGACGGCACCGGGATCACCGTGGCGGTGCTGGACTCCGGCATCGACTACACCCACGCCTACCTGGGCGGTCCGGGCACCGGGGACGCCTACGCCGCGTGCTACCAGGGGTCGTCGGGCACCGCCTTCGACGAGGCGCCGGTGGGCGCGTGCGCCGAG
Source organism: Nakamurella sp. (assembly GCA_052039515.1). Lineage (GTDB taxonomy): Bacteria > Actinomycetota > Actinomycetes > Mycobacteriales > Nakamurellaceae > Nakamurella. The sequence continues at coordinate 4,970 of JBQGEH010000140.1, forward strand.
CTGTTCGGACCGGACGCACCCAAGGTCAAGGGCGGCATCGACTTCGTCGGTGAGACCTGGACCGGCGCGGCGGACTCCCCGGCGGAGACGACCGACCCCAACCCCATCGACCTGGAAGGGCACGGCACCCACGTCGCCGACATCATCGGCGGCCGCAGCGCCGACGGCGCCCACGAGGGCCTCGCCCCCGGCGTCGACCTGTACGCGGTGAAGGTGTGTGCCGCGGTCTCCACCGCGTGCAGCGGCGTGGCCCTGCTGCAAGGCGTGGACTGGGCGCTGGACCCGGACGGTGACGGCGACATCTCGGACGCGATGGACATCGTCAACCTGTCGCTGGGCCAGTCCTACGGTCAGGAGCAGGACGACCTCACCGTGGCCATCGACAACCTCGTGCGGGCCGGCGTCGTCGCCGTCGTCTCGGCCGGCAACAGCGCCGACCGGCCGTTCATCGTCGGGTCGCCGTCCACGGCCGACCGGGCCATCAGCGTCGCCCAGACCGCCCTGCCCGACGACGAGCTGTACACGCTGACCGTGCTGGAGCCCACCATCGAGGCGCTCCCGGACAATCAGGTCCGCAACTCCAAGCTGCAGTCCTGGTCCCCCCCGCCGGTGGAGTCCGTGGTGGCGCCGCTGGACGTCCCGGGCGTGGTGACCGGCTGCGCCACCACCGACTTCGACGGCTTCCCCGCCGGATCCGTGGCCCTCATCGCCCGCGGCACCTGCGCCGCGTCGGTGAAGGCGCAGAACGCCGAGGCGGCCGGCGCCGTCGCGGTGGTCATCGCCAACAACGTCCCGGGTGACCCGCCGGACTTCTCCTTCGGCGGCGGGGACCCGGTCACCGTGCCGACCTTCACCGTCGCGCAGGCCGACGGCGGCCGGCTGGCCGCGGCCCGGGCCGACGGTGCCGTCGAGGTGGCGTTCGACCCGGCCGACACCACGTCGTTGACCAACACCGTCGTCGGCACCTCCAGCCGCGGCCCGGCCATCTCCGGGATCCGGTCCAAGCCCGACATCGGCGCCCCCGGGGCGTGGTTGTCCGCGGAGGTCGGCACCGGCAGCGGCGAGACCAACTTCGGCGGCACGTCCGGTGCCGCCCCGGTGGTCAGCGGGGCCGCCGCACTCGTCCTGGCCGCGCACCCGGAGCTGACCCCGGCGCTGGTGAAGGCCCGGCTGCTCAACTCCGCCGACACCGGCAACCGCACCCCGGACGCCACCGCCCAGCTGTACCCGACGCCGATCAGCCGGATCGGGGCCGGCGAGGTCCGGGTGGCACCGGCGGTCGCGGCCACCGGCATCCTCGCCGTGGCCGGCTCCGGCACCGGCAACGTGGGTCTGGGGCTCCCCCACCTCAAGCGGGCCGTCACCTATCCGGTGCGGCTGGCCCTGACCAACACCGGTGACGCGGCGGCGACCTACGCACTCTCGGCGCTGTTCCGTGACCCCGCCGACGAGCAGAGCGGGGCGGTCACCGTGGCGCTGCCCGGTTCGGTGACGGTGGCGGCCGGCGGGACGACCATCGTCCGGGTCCGGGTGACCGTCGACCCGGCGAAACTCGACCGGTGGCCGTTCAGCCACGCCGCCGGCTACACCGGTGACGGTTCGCAGCTCAACGGTCCGGAGTTCGACGGGATCATCCAGGCCGCCTCGGAGACCGAGACCCTGCACCTCGGATGGACGGTGCTGCCGCAACGCTCGGCCGACGTCGCCGCCGCACCCGCGGTCCGGCTGCGGGGCGCCGACCAGGCCGCCCTTCGCCTGACCAACCGGTCGGCGGTGCTCGACGGGGCGGTGGAGGTCTTCGCCTTGACCGGCACCAGCCGGCGCGACCCGCGGCCGGCCCCCGGTGAGCCCGGCTCGCCGGGTTCCAACGCCGCCCTCATCGACCTGGCCGCGGCCGGCGTCCGGGACGACCTGAACCTCGGGATCGTGCAGTTCGCGGTGGCCGGCAACCAGCGGCAGACGGTGCCGCTGTACCCGGCCGGCTACGAGGTGGACATCGACACCGACCGGGACGGCGCCGTCGACTTCGCGGTCTTCCACCAGGAGGCGGTCGGGTTCGCCGCCTCCGGGGTCAGTGTCGTCTACGTCACCGACCTGGCCACGAACGTGTCGACGCCCTACTACTACCTCGACGCCGACTTCGACGACGCGGCGGTGGTGCTGTCGGCACCGCTCGCCGCGCTGGGGTTGTCCGCGGGTGACACCTTCGACTTCTCGGTGACCGCCTACGACAACTACTTCAGCGGGACGGTCACCGACGTCATCGAGGACCAGACCTGGAAGGTTGGCGCGCCCGAGTTCGTGCTGGCCGACAGCCTGGTGGTGCCCGCGGTGACCCGGCTCGACGTGACGGTGACCCGCAACGCCGACGCCGGAGAGACCACGCAGTCCGGGTTCCTCATGCTCTACGACGACGCGGCCCGCCGAGACGCGCAGGTGGTGCAGGTGCGCTGACGCGCCGCCGGAGAACGGACCGCGGCGTGACCCGACCGGGTCGCGTCGCGGTCCGTGGCGTTTCTAGAGGTTCTTGAGCTGGTTCTCTAAGGAGTCGCCCAACGCCCACGGGTCGGGGGCGGTCCGGCTCGTGCGGGCCACCTCGTCGGCGAGCTCGCCGGCGGCCCGGTCGATGCGGGCCGGCAGCTCGGTGTCGGTGCTGCCCCAGTCCGCCGACGCGGCGAACACGGTGGTGCTCAGCGG
>JBQGEH010000141.1:0-5770 GCA_052039515.1 Nakamurella sp.
CCTACGCCGGACTCCCGGTGGCCAACATCGGTGATGCCCGGGACCGTATGGGGATGGTCGACTCCGACATCCACGCGCTGTGGAAGGGCGCCCGCGCCGTCGGCTGGGCCCGCACGGTCTGGACGAGCGCGGGTGACAACAAGGCGATCCACGAGGCACTCGAGCACGTGCGCCCCGGCGACGTCCTGGTGATCAACGGCCAGGGCCACACCCAGCGGGCGCTGATCGGTGAGCTGATGGCCGAGAAGGCCCGGGTCCGCGGTGCGGTCGGGATGATCATCGACGGTGCCGCACGCGACGTCGAGGTGCTCGAGGAGATGGGCTTCGGCGTCTGGGCCCGCGCGGTGTCCCCGGCCGGTCCCTACAAGAACGGCCCCGGCCGCATCGACGTCCCGGTCGCCATCGGCGGTGTGGTCGTCCAGCCGGGCGACCTGATCTGCGCCGACGGTGACGGCGTGGTCGTCGTGCCCGCCGCCGAGGTCACGAGCTCCCTGCTGGGCGGACGCGCCGTCGAGGCCGACGAGGCCCAGCGTCGCGCCGCCATCCGGGACACCGCCACCGGGACCCGGTCGTGATCGCCGTCTGGGCGCTCGGCGCCTTCGTCGTCACCATCGTCGTCTGGAACGCCGCCCTCAAGCGCAACATCGGCGAGGCCCTCATCGTCGGCTTCCTGGTGGTCGCCGCCTTCGCCGTCGTCCACGACGGCCCCGCCGCCGCCTGGCACTCCATCTCCGAGGGCGTGCTCGACGCCTCCCAGGAAGAGGTCACCTTCGCCGGCCTCGCCTTCGTCTTCATGAGCTACCTGCTGGTCAAGACACCGGTGCTGGACCGCCTCATCGACGTGCTCAACTCGCTGCTCGGCCGCCTGCGCGGCGGGCCGCTCTACACCTCCACCGTCGCCGCCGGCATCTTCGGCTCCATCGCCCACGTCGGCGCGGCGGTGACCGCCGCCGTCGGCACCGTCACCGTCCCGTGGATGAAGCGGTCCGGGGTGCGCCCCGAACTCGCCGCCACCGTGGTCGCCGGCTGCGCCGGCATGGGTGTCACGTTCCCGTTCAGCGCGACCATGTTCATCCTGGTCGGCGGGCTGGCGGCGGTCGGCGCCATGCAACCCGACGAGATCGTGCTGCCGCTGGCCCTGGCCGGCCTGTGGTGCCTCGGCTACCGCCTGGTGCTGTGCTTCTACCTGGTGCGCAAGAACGACATCCAGGCCGTCGACGCCGCCCACCGGATGCCGCTGAAGACCAGCCTGAGCCGCGGCTGGACCGCGCTGCTGCTGTTCCTGCCGATCCTGATCCCGCTCGCCCTCACCCAGGGACCGATCGCCGCGGCGCTGGGCGACTACAGCCACGTCGGCGACTCCCTCAAGGCGGCGGTCACCCTGTCCGACGGCACCAAGCTGGAGCGGATGCCGTTCGCGATGTCGGACGTCATCAGCCTCATCACCTGGATCCCGGTGCTGATGATCGCGCTGGTGCTCTTCCTCGGCCGGAAGTCGCTGCCCCGCACCGCGAAGGGGTGGTGGACCACCATCGGCTCGGCCGCCCCGTCGTTCGGCGTCATCGGCATCACCATCGTCGCGGCTTTCTCCGCGTCCAACGTGCTGGCCGACCTCGGGCTGGCCGACCAGCTCGAGACCGTGCTGAACAACCTGTCCGCGCCCGCCTGGATCATGGCCATCGCCATCGGCGTCATCGTGGTCGCCATCGCCATCCCGCTCACCGCCAGCGCCACCATGGCCGCCGTCGGCCCCGTCGCGGTGCTCGCGCTGGCCCGGGCCGGGGTGCCGATCCCGATCGCCGCCGCCGCGGTGCTGATCTTCGCCTCCACCGAGGGCGCGTCCCCGCCGTCCGGTGCCCCGATCTACGTGGCCAGCGGCATCGCCCAGGTCAACCCGGTGAAGACGTTCCTGCCGCTCATCAAGTACTACTGCGTCCCCATCCTCGGCATCGGCGTCCTCATCGCCCTCGGCCTGCTGCCGGTCTGACCCCACCCCGTATCAACGACGAAACGGACCCACCATGACGACCGACAATCCGGTTGCTCCCCGCACCGCCGCCCCCACCCCCTCGACGACCGCGCTGCACCGCGTCCTCACCGCACTGTTCGCCGTCAGTGTGGTGTTCTTCCTGCTCGCCGGACTGGCCATCGTGCTGGGCCAGATCGTCACCCTGGTCCAGGGCGACTCGGTGGCCGCCCGCGGCTGGAAGGCCGATCTCGCCCCCTGGGCGTTCGGCGGGGCGTCGGTCGCCGGCGTGCTGGCGTTCCTGCTGTCCTACCACCGGAAGGCGCCGCAGGTCGCCGAGACGCAGGCCGACCACCTCGGATGACCGCCTCCACGATGGGCCCGACGACCTACCCCGCCTACGCCGAGCTGACCGGCCGTCCCGGCGCCCCGGACGGGTCCAGCTGGCACGTCTTCGGCAGCGACCCCGAACGCGGGACCGCCAACTTCGCCGGCGCCGACCAGGTGCTCCGGGCCGCCGCCGCGGTCACCACCGGCGCCGTGTTCTCCCTCGACCACGCCCTCGACGCCTTCGACCCGCCCATGTCCCGGTCGCGCGGGGTCCCCCGGCACGAGATCGTCGCCGCCCACCCCGAGTCCCGCGACGACCTGCTACAGGACTTCTTCCTGCAGGCCACCAGTCAGGTCGACGGGCTGCGACACCGCCGAGCCTCCGGACACGGCTTCTACAACGGGGTCCCCGACGAGCGCATCGCCGTCGGGTCGCCGACGCTGGGCATCCAGCGGTGGGCCGAGAAGCCGATCGTGGGGCGGGGTCTCGTCCTCGACCTGGAGGCGGCGGCCGCTGCGGCGGGGACCCCGCTGGACCACCACCGTGGTCCGGCCCTCCCGGTGTCGCTGCTGGACGACGCGGTGCGTCGGCAGGGCGTCGACGTCGAGCCGGGGGACCTCGTCCTGGTCCACACCGGATGGGCCCGGTGGTTCCTCGACGCCGACCCGCAGGTCCGCGCCGAGGTCCGGGAACAGCGCCGCGCCACCGGGTTCGCCCAGAGCCGGGAGCTCCCGGCGTGGCTGTGGGACCACCGGGTGGCGATGCTGGCCACCGACACCTTCGCCGTCGAGGTGCTCCCGGTCGTGCCTGACAGTCCCTTACTCGTCTCGGCGCCCGAGGACCGCGGCATGATGCACCAGGAGCTCATCGCCAAGCTGAGTGTCCCGCTCGGCGAGCTGTGGAACCTGACCGCGCTCACCGCCGACAGCCATCGGACCGGCCGGTGGGACGCCCTGGTCACGGTCAAACCGCTGCACCTCACCGGCGGCGTCGGATCGCCCGCCAACGCCACCGCCATCCGCTAGCGGCTCTCACACTCTGATATGACTGAGACGAGAGTCCGGACCCCCGAGCGGAGATCGTCGATGGCGGAAGCAGCCAACCCCATGCGCTCGGTGCAGCGTTCGCTGGACGTACTGACCACCCTGCAGTCCGTGCAGCACCCGTTGCGGCTGACCGACATCGCCCGCCGGACGGGTCTGCACATCGCCACCGCCCAGCGGGTGCTCGCCGTGCTCGTCGAGGCCGGGTTCGCCGCGCGGTACGGCAGCGGGTACACCTGCGGACCGGCGGCACTCTCGCTGGCGCACTCCTACCTGGTGTCCAGCCCGCTGACGATGGTGGCCCAGCCGGTCATGCACCAGCTGTCCGCCGACACCGGCCTGACCAGCTCGCTGTACGTCCCGGTCGGCCAAAACCGGGTACTCGTCGCCCGGGTCGAGGGCAGCACTCCGCTGCGCTACACCCTGCCCATCGGGGAGCGGCTGCCCATCCACCTCGGCGCGGCCGGAAAGGCGATCCTCGCCAGTCTCGACTCCGGCGTGCAGGACGCGGTTCTCGCCGATCTGGACGGCATCCGGCGGGCCGACGGCGACGCCGTGGACCCGGCGGCGCTGCGCGCGGAACTGGCCGAGATCAGCGCCCAGGGGTACGCCGTGTCGCTCGGCGAGCGGGTGGCCCACGTCGCCGCGGTCGCCGCCCCCATCCTGGACAGCCTGGGCAGTACCGTCGGCGCCCTCGGGGTCTCCGGGCCCGCCGACACCATCGACGCCGCGCGCACCGCCCGGTTGAGCACCGAGATCCGGTTGGCCGCCACCGCCATCAGCGCCCGGTACCCGGTCGCCGCCTGAACCCGGGTCGGGTCTCCGGGCCCGGCGCTCTGGGCTCGCCTGCTCCGGGGTGCCCCCGCAGAAGCCGAACGACTGCGACGAAGCCCACGCTGCAGGCTCGGCGTCCTCACAGTCGTTCGGCTTCTGCGGGGCAGGCGGGACTCGGCCCATCGTCACGGACGGCAGCCGCACGCTGCGGCCCGGACCGCTGGACGAACTCGCCGACGTGCGGTGAGCACCAGCCCAGCAGCAACAGCACGCCCAGCAGCGCACCGATCCCGGCCGCCTCGTCGGCGACCGCCGGCCCGCCGGCGAGCACCGAGAGTGCCCCCACCAGCTGCAGCACCGCCATCGCCACCCCGGCGGTGCGGGACCAGCGCCGCCCGGCGCCGAGTGCACCGGCCACCGCGGCCTGCGCGAGCCCCCACGCGATCAGCGGCACGCCGACCGCCGGTCGATCCGCCGTCAGGAGACCGACCGCCGCGGCACACCCACCGGAACCGACCATGAGCACGAGGACGACGGTCACCAGCCGTGGACGTCGGTCCGGCACGGTCATGGCGGTGGCTCCCCGGCGGATGGCGCAGTCTGGCGGGCCCAGCATCGGCCGACCCGGCACCGCGTCGGAATGGGCCCAGGTCGCCAGCGCCTGTCAGCCCGTCGGCGGCGTCTGCTTCAGTGAGGTGTGACCGGACAGCGGGCGACGGACGAGCGGCTCCCGTGGACGGCCCTGATCCTGCTGGCGAGCGTGGGCTTCCTGCTCGTCGCCGCGGAGACCCTACCCGCCGGTCTGCTGCCGGTGATGTCGGCGGACCTGCGGGTAGGTGAGGGCACCGTCGGTCAGCTGGTGAGCGTGTGGGCGCTGGGCACCGTGCTGGTCACCGCGCCGGCCATCCGGTGGACCCAGCACCTGCGGCGCAAACCGCTGCTGCTGGGGGCCCTGGTCGGCGTGATCGTCGCCAACACGCTCACCGCGGTGGTCGGCGAGGTCTGGCTGCTGCTCATCACGCGCTTCGTGGCCGGCGGGTTCACCGGCATGATCTGGGCGATGGTCGCCGGTTACAGCCGACGGATCAGTCCGCCGCGCCGGGCGGGCGTCGCCCTGGCCGTCGCCTACGCCGGCTCGCCGATCGGTTTCGCCCTGGGCACCCCGCTGGGCACCTGGCTCGGCACGGCGGCCGGCTGGCGGTGGGCGTTCGCCGGGATCAGCGCACTGGCCCTGCTGGTCGGCCTGCTGATGGTGGTGCGGCTACCGGACGCGGGACGCCCGCCGGAGGTCCCCCGGGTGCCGTTGCGCACGGTGTTCCTGCTCCCCGGCGTCCGGGCGGCGTTGCTCGTGCTGGTGTTCTGGGCGCTCGCCCACACGACGCTCTACACCTACGTCGCGCCCTACCTGCGGGCGTCCGGCACCGGGCTGCGGACCGACATGGTGCTGTTCGTCTACGGTGTCGCCGCGGTCCTCGGGGTGGTGCTCGCCGCGGTCTTCCTCGACCGCTTCCCCGGGCCGCTGCTGCACGGCACCACCGCGGTGTTCACCGCGGCCGGGTTGGCGCTGCTCGTCGGGCACCGCTCGGCCGTGGTCGTCGTGGTCGCGACGGTCGTCTGGGGGATCACCTACGGCAGCGCCGCAGCGCAGATCCAGTC
>JBQGEH010000142.1:0-3011 GCA_052039515.1 Nakamurella sp.
TGGAGTACGTCAAGGCCTTCGACGGGGTCATCGCCCAGCACGCCCCGGAGCCTCGGCTGACCGTGGGCGCCCAGAGGCACGAGGGCGACGTCTCGGCCCGGCTCGGGATGACCGGCTGGCCGGCCGTCGCCGAGGAGGCGATCATCGCCCGGGACTGCCTGCTGGCCGACCACGTCGACTCCCGGCTGCACGTGTGCCACCTGTCCACCGCCGGTGCGGTCGACGTCGTCGCCGCCGCGAAGGCCCGTGGGACCCGGGTCACCGCCGAGGTGACGCCGCACCACCTGGTGCTCACCGACGAGCTGGCCGGCGACTACGACCCGGTGTTCAAGGTCAATCCGCCGCTGCGCACGCAGACAGACGTGGACGCCGTCCGCCGCGGTCTGGCCGACGGCACCATCGACATCGTCGCCACCGACCACGCGCCGCACGCCCCGCAGCACAAGGAGTGCGAGTGGGACCAGGCCAGCCCCGGCATGCTCGGTCTGCAGACCGCGTTGTCGGTCGTGGTCGACACCATGGTCCGCACCGGTCTGCTCGACTGGCGCGGCGTCGCCCGCGTGATGAGCGAGAACCCCGCCGCCATCGGCGGTCTCGCGGACCACGGACGACCGTTGGCGGTGGGGGAGCCGGCCAACCTGACGCTCGTCGACCCGGACGCGGAGTGGACGGTGCGCGGCGCGGAGTTCGCGAGCCTGTCGTCCAACACGCCGTTCGAGGGTCACGTGCTGCCGGCCCGCGTCGTCGCGACCTTCCTGCGGGGCCGGCCCACCGTCCTCGACGGCCGGCTCGCAGACGTCGCCGCCGGGCGGAGCTGACGTGGACTGGCCCCGCTTCTGGCTCACCCTGCTGATGGTGGTCATCTGTCTCGGCGTCGCCGGCCTGCTGCTGCTCGGCTGGCGCCGGCGCGGCCGCCGCCAGTCCGGGTACCCGACGCTGCCCGCGGCACCCACCGCCGACGGTGAGCTGCTCGCCCCGCCGCTGACCGGGGTCTACGTGTCCACCACGGTCTCCGGCCGCTGGCAGGAGCGCATCGTCGTGCAGACCGTCGGCCGCCGCGCCAAGGCGACGCTGGAGCTGCGCACCGACGGCATCCTCGTCGACCGCGTCGGCGAGTCCGCGCTGTGGATCCCGCAGGACGACCTGCTCGCCGTGGGCACCGCGCCCGGCGTCGCCGGCAAGGTCATGGGCCTGGCCGACGGGATCCTGCTCCTCACCTGGCGGTGGGGCGACACCGAGGTCGACACCGGCGTCCGCGCCGACGACCCGGACGCCCAGGTCGACTGGATCGCCGCCGCCGCACGTCTGTTCCGCACCACCCCGGGAGCCACCTCATGACCCAGACCACCTCCTCCAATTCCGCCGCCGCCTCCGCCGTTTTGGTCCTCGAGGACGGCCGCGTATTCGGCGGCACCGCCTTCGGCGCCACCGGCACCGCCTTCGGTGAGGCCGTCTTCGCCACCGGGATGACCGGCTACCAGGAGACGCTCACCGACCCCTCCTACCGGCGTCAGGTCGTGGTGGCCACCGCGCCGCAGATCGGCAACACCGGCTGGGTGACCGAGGACGACGAGTCCGCCGGCATCCAGGTCGCCGGCTTCGTCATCCGCGACCTGTCCCCGAACCCGTCGAACTGGCGCTCCTCGCGGTCGCTGCCGGACGCGATGGTCGAGCAGGGCGTCGTCGGGGTCAGCGGCATCGACACCCGGGCCCTCACCCGGCACCTGCGCAGCCGTGGGGCGATGCGCTGCGGCATCTTCACCGGCGACGCGGTCACCGACACCGACGCGATGGTCGCCGCCGTCCGGGAGACCCCGGACATGAAGGGCGCCAACCTCACCGACGAGGTCACCACCGCCGAGACCTACACCGTGCCCGCCGACGGCGAGGCCCGGTTCCGGGTCGCCGCGGTCGATCTCGGCATCAAGGCCAACACCCCGCGCTCGTTCGCCGCCCGCGGCATCACCACCCACGTGGTGCCCGCGTCGGTGACCATCGAGGAGATCGAGGCGCTCGGGGTCGACGGGGTGTTCCTGTCCAACGGGCCCGGTGACCCGGCCACCGCCGACCACGCGGTGGCGCTGACCAGGCAGATCCTCGAGCGGCGCCTCCCGCTGTTCGGGATCTGCTTCGGCAACCAGATCCTCGGCCGCGCGCTGGGTTTCGGCACCTACAAGCTCAAGTTCGGGCACCGCGGCATCAACCAGCCGGTGGTCGACCACCAGACCGGCGCCACCCTGGTGACCAGCCAGAACCACGGGTTCGCCGTCGATGCCCCCGCGGGCGAGGACCTGACCACCCCCTTCGGCACCGTCCGGGTCGGGTTCTCCTCGCTCAACGACGGCGTCGTCGAAGGCCTGACCTGCCATGACGTTCCGGCGTTCTCGGTGCAGTTCCACCCCGAGGCCGCCGCCGGCCCGCACGACGCGGGCTACCTGTTCGACCGGTTCATCCAGCTGATGGAGGCGGCCGTGGCCGACCCGGACCGGACCACCGCTGCCGACGTGAAGGACCTCTGAGCAGATGCCCCGCCGCACCGACCTGAAGCACATCCTGGTCATCGGCTCCGGCCCGATCGTCATCGGTCAGGCCTGCGAGTTCGACTACTCCGGCACCCAGGCCTGCCGCGTCCTGCGTGACGAGGGCCTGCGGGTGAGCCTGATCAACTCCAACCCGGCCACGATCATGACAGACCCGGAGTTCGCCGACGCCACCTACATCGAGCCGATCACCGCCGAGTTCGTCGAGAAGGTGATCGTCGACCAACGCGACCAGGGCTTCCCGGTCGACGCGATCCTGGCGACCCTGGGCGGGCAGACCGCGCTGAACACCGCGATCGCGCTGGACGAGGCCGGCATCCTGGCGAAGTACGACGTGGAGCTCATCGGCGCCGACATCCCGGCCATCCAGCGCGGTGAGGACCGGCAGATCTTCAAGGACGTGGTCCGCTCCATCGGCGGCGACGTGCCGCGATCCGCGGTTTGCCACACCATGGACGAGGTCCGTTCCAC
>JBQGEH010000143.1:0-8625 GCA_052039515.1 Nakamurella sp.
AGGGCATGCCTTCGTGGACCGTCATCAGCCCGTCCGCTCCACCGGCGCGGGACCCGCGCTCGCGCGCACCATCAGCCGGGTGGGGATGAGCACGTGTTCGGTGGCCAGGTCGCCGGTGTCGATCTGGTGCACGACCATCGCGACCAGCTCGCGGCCGATCGCCGGGAAGTCCTGCGCCACCGTGGTCAGCGGCGGCCACAGGTACGCCGCGATCGGGATGTCGTCGAACCCGACCACCGAGACGTCGCCCGGCACCGCACGACCGGCCTCCCCCAGCGCCCGGATCAACCCAGCGGCCATCTCGTCGTTGCCGCAGAACACCGCGGTGACGTCCGGGTCGGCGGCGATCACCCGCCCCTGCTCGTACCCCGACCGCGCCGTCCAGTCGCCCCGGAACACCGGCGGCGGCGCGATCCCCGCCTCGTCCAGCGTCCGTCGCCAGGTCTCGCAACGCATCTCGGCCGGGCGCGACCCGACCGGACCGGCCAGGTGGTGCACGGTGGCGTGGCCCAGGTCGAGCAGATGGCGTACCGCGTCCCGGCTGCCGGTGGTCTGGTCCGACCCCACCCCGGGGTGGTGGCCGGTGAACCGGGAGTCCGACACCACGACCGGTAGCCGCGCCGGGAACGACACCGCCGACGCCGGGTAGGTCTCGGCCCGGATGATGATCAACCCGTCCAGCGCCTGATTGTCCAGCCGCACCACGGCGTCGGTGACCTCGTCCGCCGACGGCGTCTCCAGGTCCACGATGTTCACCGTGTAGCCGGCCTGCTGGGCGGCCTCGACGACCGCCTCCACCGTCTTGCTCTCGCCGGTCCGGCCGAGCTGGTGGGCGATGAGACCGATCGCACCGAAGCTGCCGTTGCGCAGCGCCCGGGCGGCGCGGTTGGGCGAGTAACCGAGCTCGGCCATCGCGGCGAGGACCTTCGCGCGGGTCTGCGGACGCACCTTGTCGGCGCCGGTCGAGACCCGCGACACCGTCTGCGGTGACACCCCGGCGAGGTGCGCGACATCGGCGATCGAGGGCCCGGCGCGGCGGCGTCCCGGCCCCGGTCCCCCCTGGTCACCGGCAGTCGTCACCCCCGGAGCATAGGAGACCGGCTCCGACGGGGCCGGTTCAGCCGCTGACGCGACCCCCGGCCGCGGCGGCCGCGACGTCGACGGCGAGCGCGGCGAAGGCGGTGTCGGAGAGCCGGCCCGCCCGCCACTCCCGGCGACCACGGGCCAGCCGCAGACGCAGTCGGCCGGAGCGGTCCGGGGCGTGCCGCTGGGTCTGTTCGAGCACCCGGATGGCGGTCAGCAGCGCCGCGACGGTCGACCCGGGAGTGGCGGCGAGGGCGGTGGTCACCCGGTCACCGTGCCAGGCCGACCTGAACCGGCGGAGGACGGCGAACGGCCGTCGCATGCGAGGTCCGCCTGGGCCGATCGGGTGTACTTGTTGTCGAAGTGGTGCCCCGGCGTAGCCACGGACCAGCGGCGGGCGCGATAGTCAGCGCCGAATATCCCCCGTCTGAGGTGTAGGTGTCGAGATGCGGCTTTTCCGGCTGTTCATGGCTGTCGTCCTGACAACCACGCTGATGGTGGTGTCCGCCGAGCGGGCACCGACCGCGTCGGCCGCGGTGCCCGCGTCCTTCACCGACTCCCTGGTCGCCCCGCTGAGCTACGCCCTCGACGTCGCCGCGCGACCCGACCGCTCGCTGGTGGTGGCGACGAAGTCCGGCGTCGTCCGGACGGTGCGCAACGGAACGCTGGTCGGCACCCCGGCGCTGGACCTCACGGCCAAGGTCTGCAGCAACTACGAACGCGGCCTCCTCGGCGTGGCCACCGACCCCTCGTCGTCGACCTACCTGTGGGTGTTCTACACCGCCCGGGACAGCGGCGGCACCTGCGCGGCCGCCGCCGCCGGGTCCCCGAATCCGTCCACCGCGCCGCGGAACCGGGTGTCGCGCTTCACGTTCCGCAGCGACGGCACGGTCGACCCGACGACAGAGAAGATCCTGCTCGACGGCATCTACTCCACCTCGGGGTACCACAACGCGGGCGACCTGGCCATCGGCAAGGACGGCAACCTCTACGTCTCCACCGGCGACGGCCAGTGCGACTACCTCGGTGGCGCGACCTATCCCGGTGGCAGCGGCTGCAACGGCGCCAACGACACCGCCCGGGACCGCAACGTGCTCAACGCCAAGATCCTGCGCATCACCCGCGACGGCGGGATCCCCACCGACAATCCCTGGACGGGAACGGGTTCCGCGCGCTGCAACGCGGGACCGGCCGCGCCCGGGGTGATCTGCCAGGAGACCTGGGCGTGGGGACTGCGCAACCCCTACCGGATCGCGATGGACCCCAACGTCACCACCACGGCGCTGCGGATCAACGACGTCGGGCAGGACGTCTGGGACGAGATCGACCAGGGCGTGAAGGGCGCCGACTACGGCTGGAACGTCCGCGAGGGTCACTGCGCCCAGACCGGACCGAACACCCCGTGCAGCGGCCTGCCGACACCCGCCCAGTACACCGACCCGGTCTACGACTACAACCAGGACGCCGGCTGCGCCTCGATCACCGGCGGCGCCTGGGTGCCCGACGGCATCTGGCCGTCCACCTGGGCCGGCAGCTACCTGTTCGCCGACTACGTCTGCGGCAAGATCTTCGCCCTCGCCCCGGACAACCGCACCCGCACCGACTTCGCCACCGGCATGGGCGCCGTGCTCTCGCTCGCCTTCGGTCCGGACAGCGGCGGCAGCGGAACCGCGTTGTACTACACGGTTCCCGACGGGCTGCGCAAGATCACCTTCACCGGCACCGCCAACCGGGCGCCCACGGCGGCGGTCAGCGCGACCCCGACCGCCGGCACGGCACGCGGCTACGGTTTCGACGGCTCGAAGAGCTCCGATCCGGACGGCAACGCGCTCACCTACACCTGGACCTTCGGGGACGGCAGCGCCCCGGTCACCACCACCGCCCCGACGACCAGCCACACCTACCCGGCGAACGGCAGCTACACCGCCACCCTGAAGGTGACCGACCCGGGCGGCCTGAGCGGTTCGGCCACGACCACCCTCCAGGTCGGTGACTCGCCACCGGCGCCGGTGATCGTCAGCCCGGCCGCGTCGGACCTGTTCGCGGTCAACGGGACCTACACCCTGCGCGGCACCGCCACCGACACCGAGGACGGCACGCTGCCCGGGTCGGCGCTGAGCTGGACCGTGATCAAGCACCACGACACGCACACCCACCCGGTGCTCGGTCCGGTCGCCGGGTCCACCGCCACCATCACCGGTCCGCCACCGGAGGATCCGTCGTCGACGACCAGCACCTACCTCGAGATCCGGCTCACCGCCACCGATTCCCGCGGGCTCAGCACCACCGTCACCCGGGAGTTCCGACCGCGGACGGTGCCCGTCACCGTGGCGACCGCACCCAGCGGACTGAAGGTGACGGTCAACTCGTCCCCGGTGACCGCACCGACCACCTTCACCTCCTGGTCGAACTGGGCGGTGCCGGTCGCGGTCGCGCCGCAGAACGACGCCACCGGCCGCCCGTACGTCTTCTCGAAGTGGTCCGACGGCGGCGCCGCCTCGCACGCCTACGTGACGCCGGCGTCCGCGGCCACCCTGACCGCGACGTTCACCGCGGCCGGGCCGGCCTCCCCGACCTCGGTCACCGCGAAGCAGACGGCGGCCGGCACCGCCACGCTGACCTGGTCGCCGCCCGCCCTGGCCACCGGCGAGGTCATCACCGGGTACAAGGTCGCCCGGGACGGCACGGACAGCAACGGCACCGGCACGTACACCACCACCGTCTCCCCGGACAAACGGTCGTTCACGTTCAACCTGCTGAAACCGGGCAGCACCTACAACCTGACCGTGCAGGCGGTGACCGCGGCCGGCACCAGCGCCACCCGCGGCGGCGCCGTCGCCGTGGGCGCCTGGACCCCGCCCGTCGCCCCCACCACGGTCACCGTGACGCCGGTGTCGGGCACCTCGGCCACCATCACCTGGGCCCCACCGGCGAACACCGGCGGCCCGCCCATCACCGGCTACCGGGTCGCCCGGGACGGCACCGACAGCAACGGCACCGGTGCGTACACCACCACCGTCTCCAAGGACGCGCGGTCGTTCACGTTCAACCTGCTGAAACCGGGCAGCACCTACACGCTGACCGTCGCCGCGATCACCGCGGCGGGCACGTCGCCCGCCCACGGCGCCCAGGTCCGGGTCGGCTCGGGGGCCGGAGTGCCGGCGCCGACGAAGGTCTCGGTCGTCCAGGCGAGTGCGACGACGCAGACCATCAGCTGGCAGCCGCCGGCGGTGCCGTCCGGGGTGACCGTCACCGGCTACACCGTGACCCGGGACGGCAAGGGCGCCACCGGATACGGGCCGTACACCACCACCGTCGGGTCCACCGTCCGCAGCGTCACGGTCACCAACCTGGTGCCCGGCACCACTTACACGATGACCGTCAAGGCCAACACCGGCAGCACGTTCGCCGCCACCGCCCGGGGCGGGGTGCTCATCCGGTGAGCCCCGGCGGTCAGCCCGCCCACGGCGGCGCCGGCACCCGCACCGGCCCGCCGGAGGCGACGGCGTCCTCGACCGCCAGGGCCAGCAGCTGGTCGTGGCACGCCTCGGCCAGCGGGTACGGCCCGGGCTGCGTTCCGGCGGCCCACCGGGCACTGTCGCGCAGCACGGTGGCGATGGCGATCTCCTCGTCCATCCAGCGCCGTCCCGCGAAGGGGTTGCGCCACAGCACCTCCCCGTCCAGGGACAGGTGCTCGGTGTCGTGGCCGTCCAGGTTGAGGTCCTCGCCGAGACGGGACCGCACGATCTCCGACGTCACGATGGTGCGCGGGCCGGTCATGCGGACGACGGTGTCGTCGGCGATCTCGCCGCTGCTGCCGCGGATCACCACCCGGCGCAGCCGCAGCCGGTTGTGCCACTGGTTGTCGGTGAAGTCGTAGAGCCCCGACCGGCCGTCACCGAGATCGACGGTGGCCAGGGTGGTCCCGGCCGGGTGCGGCGTCGCGTCGTCGGTCCAGCCGGCGCGGGTGAGCGGGTCCACGAGCGGAGCGGTGAACCGGACGGCGCGCACCTCCGCGGGGCCACGGCCGGCGCCGAGGAAGCCGCGGATCATCGACATCGCGTGGTAGCCGTGGGTCGAGGACACCTGCACCGACGTGGGTGTGCCGATCGTCCCGCGCCGGACGAGCTCGCGACGGGCGGCGTGACCGGGCATGGCCAGGTACTGCTCGGCGACCTGGACGAGCCCGCGGCCGCCGAGCGTCGACCACAGCGCCGACAGACCGGCCGCGTTCGGAGCGGGCGGGGTCTCGCACAGCACGCGGACGTCGTCGGCGGCGAGATCACCGACGACGGCGGCCATGTCGGACGCTCCCACGCAGACCACGACCAGCTCCGGGCGTCCCGAGCGCACCAGTTCGGCGGGCGACAGATACGCCGGGACACCCCAGGCGGCGGTGGCCGCCGCGGCGGCCGCCGGTCGCCGGACGGCGATCCCGACGGTCTCGACGTCGGGCAGCGCGGCGGCGAGGCGGAGGAAGAACTCCGCCCGCCACCCCGTCCCGATCACGCCCAGGGTCACCGGTCCGGTCATGCGCGTCCTCCGGGTCTTGTGGGAGACCCGACGCTACGCGCCGCCCGGGCTCAGCCGGTGACCCGCTTGACCAGCCCGGACAGCACCGCGGTCGACCGCTGCTGCTCGCCGGCGATCGCGCTGATCACCACGAGCGCACCGGTCAACGCCGGGATCGCCCACTGCAGGGCGGTGAGCTGGGACTGCGCCGCGGCGACCTCGGGCGGGGTGGCGGTGGTCGGCGTGGTGCCGTCACTGACCGGCACCGCGCCGTGCTTGTCGATCCGGCGGCCGAGCACCCGGGCGTAGCCGGTGGCGCCGAGCGCGGCGACGGTGGTGGCGGTCTTGACGACCGACATGGTGCCGACGCCCTTCTGCCCGGCCACCCGCTCCCGGTTGCCGACCAGCTGGCCGACGCTGCCGACGAGGTGCGCGCCGATGGCCGCGGCGTTGACCGGCGTCCACCGGTTCCAGCCGGCGTTGGCCACGGCGCCGGAGTCGGCCCGCGACATCGTCTCGGCCGCGGCGGTATTCAGGGCGACGGCGTTGCTCAGGGTGCCGCCGAACCAGGCGGCGAGACCGACGTCGTGCAGGATGCGGCTGACGGGGTTGACCATGGGATTCTCCTCGGGGAGGGCTGGATCGCCGCCGGTGTCGTCGACGGGCGCGGGCGCCGCACGTCACCACCCGGTCGCGAGCGGACCGGAAGCGGACGGGGGGAGGGCGCGGGCCCGGTGTCGGAGCCCGGAGCGGCCGGTGACGGCCACGCTCTGTCAGGTCGACTGCCCAGCGTCCGCCTCCGGGAAACCGGTGCCCGGCGCGTCCGCCCGGACCGGACTGGAGCAGACTGGCGCCATGTCCGACAGCTACGACCTCATCGTCATCGGAGCCGGCCCCGTCGGCGAGAACGTGGCCGACCGCGCCGTCCAGGGCGGTCTGTCCGTGGTCATCGTGGAGAACGAACTGGTCGGTGGTGAATGCTCGTACTGGGCGTGCATGCCGTCCAAGGCACTGCTCGGCCCGCCGCTGGCGCTGGCCGCGGCGCGGGCGATCGACGGGGCGAAGCAGGCCGTGACCGGCGCGCTGGACGTGGACGCCGTCCTCGCCCGCCGCACCTGGTTCACCGGGGACGGCGACGACAGCGGTCAGGTGCAGTGGCTGGAGAGCGCGTCCATCGACCTCGTCCGAGGGCACGGCCGGCTCGCCGGCGAACGGACGGTGGAGGTCACCACTCCCGACGGATCGGTCCGGACGTTGACCGCGCGGCACGCGGTCGCCGTGTGCACCGGCACCACCGCGAGCATCCCGCCGATCGACGGCCTGGCCGACGCCCGACCGTGGACCAGCCGCGAGGCGACCAGCGCGAAGGCCGTTCCGCCGTCGTTGATCGTCATCGGCGGCGGCGTGGTCGCCGTCGAGATGGCCACCGCCTACGCCTTCTTCGGTAGCACGGTGACCGTGCTCGCGCGCTCCGGCCTGCTCGGCGGCGTCGAGCCGTTCGCGGGTGAGATGGTCGCCGACTCGCTGCGGGAGTTGGGCGCCGACCTGCGGCTGGGCGTCTCGCCGACGGCGGTCCGCCGGGACGGCGACGGTGTGCACGTCACGCTCGACGACGGCTCGACCGTCACCGCCGCCGAGGTCCTCGTCGCCACCGGCCGCACCCCGGCCACCACCGACGTCGGTCTGGCCACGGTCGGGTTGCCGGCGAAGGGCTACCTGCACGTGGACGACACGATGCGCGTCGACGGGTTCGACTGGCTCTACGCGGTCGGTGACGTCAACGGCCGGGCCCTGCTCACCCACCAGGGCAAGTACCAGGCCCGGGCCGCGGGTGACGTCATCGCCGCCCGCGCGCGGGGCGGCGCGGTGGACGACGCCGCGTGGGGGCGGCACGTCGCCACCGCGGACCACGCCGCGGTCCCGGCCGTCGTGTTCTCCCATCCCGAGGTCGCCTCGATCGGCCTGACCGCGGCGAAGGCCGAGCAGACCTACGCCCACGTCCGGGTCGTCGACTACGACCTGGGCCAGGTGTCGGGCTCCAAGCTGCACGCCGACGGCTACACCGGGAAGGCGCGGATGGTGGTCGACACCGACCGGGAGGTCGTCGTGGGCCTGACCCTGGTCGGCGCCGAGGTCGGCGAGATGATCCACGCCGCCACCATCGCCGTCGTCGGCGAGGTGCCGATCCCGCGGCTGTGGCACGCCGTGCCGTCGTACCCGACGATGAGCGAGATCTGGCTGCGGCTGCTGGAGACCTACGGCCGCTGACCGGGTTCGAACGCGGCGAGCCACCGTCGCAGGGTGTCGGCGAGCACGGCCCGGTCGGCCTCCGGCAGCGCCGCGAGCAACCGGTGCTCGTTGGCCATGTGGGCGGTGAACGCGCGGTCGATGAGCTCCCGCCCGGCCGCGGTCAGCACGACCACGCGGCCGCGACCGTCCTCGGCGCTGCGCCGCCGGCTCACCAGCCCCTCCCGTTCGAGCCGGTCGATGCGCTTGGTCATCCCCCCGGTGGTCACCATGGTGTGCGCGGCCAACTCCCCCGGGGTCTTCCCGTACGGCGGACCCGACCGGCGCAGCGTCGCCAGCACGTCGAAGTCGCCCTCGCCGAGTCCGTGTTCCCGGTAGACGGCGGTGAGCGCGTCGGTCAGGTGACCGGCGACCCGGTGCAGACGGCCGATGACCCCCTGCGGTGAGACGTCGAGATCGGGCCGCTCCCGGGCCCATTCGGCCTGGATGCGGTCCACGTGGTCCGGAGCCTCGTTCACCCGACCAGGATAGCTTCCCAGGAAGCTTTCTCCTGCTACGGTAGCTTCCATGGAAGCTACATACCGTTGGACGGCGGTGACCGCCGTCGCGCCGGTCGCCTGGGGCAGCACCTACTTCGTCACCCACGCGTTCCTCCCCGCCGGCCAGCCGCTGTGGGGGGCGGCGTTGCGGGCACTGCCGGCGGGCCTGCTGCTGCTGGCCGTCCGCCGGCGGCGGCCGCAGGAGGCGTGGTGGTGGCGGTCCGCGGTACTCGGCGTGCTCAAC
>JBQGEH010000144.1:0-2145 GCA_052039515.1 Nakamurella sp.
GATCAACGCAGCCGGCACAGGAGTGGCCGGCAGCGCCTCGGCCACCCTGACCGCCGTCCCGGGCACGCCCACCTCCGTCGCCGCGACCGGCAACGCCTCCGCCCGGTCGGTCACACTGACTTGGGCGCCGCCGACGTCGACCGGCGGCAGCGCCATCACCGGCTACCGGGTGGCCCGCGACGGCACCGACGCCGGCGGTGGCGGCCCGTGGTCGACCGTCCTGCCGGCCACCGCCCGCAGTCAGACCTTCACGCCCCTGGTGCTCGGGACGAAGTACACGTTCATCGTCCAGGCGATCAACGCAGCCGGCACAGGAGTGGCCGGCAGCGCCTCGGCCACCCTGACCGCCGTCCCGGGCACGCCCACCTCCGTCACCGTGGCGAAGAACGTGGCGGGCAGATCGGCGACGCTCACCTGGGCACCACCCACCTCGTCCGGCGGCAGCGCCATCACCGGCTACAAGGTGTCGCGGACGGGCACCGACGCGAACGGCAACGGCCCCTGGTCGACGGTTGTCCCGGCGACGACCCGCAGTCAGACGTTCAACCTGCTGGTGCCGGGCTCGAGTTACTCCTTCAGCGTGCAGGCCGTCAACGCCGTCGGGACCGGGGCCGCCGGGACCGTCTCGACGACGTTCACCTCGTTACCGGGAGCTGTCACCAACCTGGCGGTCACGCGCAACGCGACGGCGAAGAGCGCGACCATCACCTGGGCGCCTCCGACCCAGACGGGCGGATCGGCGATCACCGGCTACGTCATCCGTCGGGACGGCGTCAACAGCGCCGGGTCGGGGTCGTGGACCACGACGGTCGCGGCGACGGCGCGGACGCAAACCTTCACCATGCTGGTCCCCGGGACCACGTACACCTTCTCGGTGTCGGCGAAGAACGCGGTCGGTACGGGATCGGCCGCGAGCATCGCGACCGTACTGCCGAAACCCTGACAGCCGCCCGGGTCCGGCACGCCGGACCCGGGCGGGCACTCAGGCCTTGTCCAGCGCCTCCGGCTTGTGGACGGCTTCCTTGCCGGACTTGTCGGACTCGACGAGATACTGCGGCTCGTCCTTGGACGCCTTGACCGTGCGTCCGCCGGCCTCGGTCTCCGAGGTGATCTTCTTCTTGACCTCACCCTCGGTGGTGGTGCCGTGGGTGCTCCACTCGACGTGGTCGCCCTTCTTGAAATCGTCGGCCATGGTCAGGATCCTCTCGCTCGGGTGTGTGCCCTACGAGTACCCGGCGGACCGAGAAGGCATGCCGCTCAGCGGATCCGCTGGATCATGGTGTTGCTGAAGACGTACCGGTAGCCGGCGGCGCGGACAGCGTCGTCGATCCGCGGCTGCCCGCCCCAGGGACTCCCGTGCAGCCACACGAACGCGGCGCAGTCCTGCCCGGTCAGACCGTCCAGATACCGCTTGGGGGCGGCGATCTCGCGGTCGACGTCCTCGTCGGTGACCACGTCGGCGATCCCGACGTGCGACGCCGTGTGGGGGAACACCACGTGACGTGCGGCGATCTCGACCAGCTCGTCCGGCGCCAGCGCCACCCGGTCGCCGGTCAGCTCCTCGGCGACCAGGTCGATGAAATGCGACCGCGCGAACAGCTCCTGCTCCTCGACCGGGCATTCGACGAAGCCGGTGCACACCGGGAACCAGCCGGTGAAACCGGTGTCGTCGCAGGCCGGCAGAGCGACGTCGTAGCTGTTGCGGTAGCCCTCGTAGAACACCGGCAGCAGACCGGGCCGGTCACTCGACCACCGTCCGGTGGCGAAGAAGGTGTCGAGCTCGGTCAGGTCCACCGGGTCGAACCGCTCCCGGTACACCTCGAGCTCCCGGTGCACCGTCGCCGCGGTCGACAGCGGGGTGTTGTGGTAGTTCACCACCCGCAGGAACCGTCCGCCGGCGACGAGATCCCGGTGCGCCCGGAAGCTCATGCCCCCGACCCCGAGCGCAGCCGGTACGGGTCGAAGTCGGCGTAGGCCACGGCCTGCAGGACGCTGGCCGTCACCCCGAGGTCACCGTCCCGCTGCCGGGACGCGAGCCGGTCCCGGTAGCGGTCGAGCTCGGCGCCCAGGGCCGCGCCCTGATCGGCGACCTCCGCCGCCGGGTCCGGGATCGGGTCGACCTCACTGACCAGCGCGAGCACCATC
>JBQGEH010000145.1:0-3359 GCA_052039515.1 Nakamurella sp.
GACGTCACCGGGCGGTTCCGCGCGGCCCTGCCGGTCGAGGACGACACCCGCTGGTTGGACGAGCTCGTCACCGACATGACCGCCGACCTCGACCTGGAGGTGCAGGTCGTGCGCTGCCTGGGGGATCCGAGCGCCCGGCTGCTGCAGGCCGCGCAGGAGGAGTGGGCGGACCTGATCGTCGTCGGCCAGTCCCGCGGGGTGCTGCACCGGCTGGCCGGCGCGGTCGGCCGGAAACTCCAACGCCGGGCCCCGGTGCCCGTCATGGTCGTGCCCTGACGTTTGGCCCGCTCGGCCACCGGACACCGTTCGGAGTGACGGAGTTCCACCCCGACGGACGGAGATCGCCATGACCGCACCCGACCACGAGCCCACCGAGGAGCCGACCCAGGCCGTCAGCCCCGGCGCCGACACCGAGGAGCCCCGCGACGACCCCGAGCAGGGCGACGCCGCGATGGTGAACCCGCTGGAAGCCGCCGAGGCCGAGTTCCCCGGCAACTGACCCCTCCTGACGCGACTTCGGGCGGATAACTCTCACCTGCGAGAGTTATCCGCCCGAGGTGTGTCCGGGGTCAGCAGCTGGGTTGCCGGTACCCCGTCGCGTCCCACTCACCGAAGGTCAGGACGTGACCCTGCAGCGTCGCGCCCTGGAAGATCAGGTTCGGCGAGCCCGGCGAGGTGCACACGCGGTCCCCGGGCAGGATGCCCAGCGACTGCGGGGTGGGGAACTGCGCCGCCGCCCAGGCGTCGTAGGTGACCGCCGTCGAGGTCGTCCCGTCGGTCAGGGCGATGCCCTGCGGCGCCCACCACAGGTTGACGTAGCCACCGCGCTTCTCCAGCGGCGCCCGGAAGCTCATGTCCTGCCATTCGGCGAGGGTCAGCTTGTGGGTGTAGCCGTCCAGCGTCGCGAAGATCTCGTTGGACACCTGGTACTTGAAGATGACCGTGCCCTCGATCCAACCGGCGAGCCGGGGGGCCTTGTACCCGGTGGCGGCCCACTCGGCACCGGTGAGACGGTGCCAGACCCAACCGCTGGCGTAGAACGTGACCGAGTACAGGTTGGGTGACCACGAGTACTTCACGATGTCGGTCGGGGCCACCGAAGCGGGGGGCGGCGGCGGGGTCGGCGGGGTGCCACCACCGCCGCCACCGGTCGCCCCGGTCTCACAGGCCACCCCGTCACCATCACGGTCCAGTCCACTGCGGTAACCGGGCTGCCCGACGAACAACGGGGCCGCGCCGGCCGCGCGGACGGCGTCGCAGTTGGCGTAATACACCTCGGCCGAGGCCGGTACGGCGGTGAGCACCCCACCCACCATGACCAGTCCGGCCAGCAGCAGCGATTTCAATCTGTGCACGATGCGTGTCCCCCTGAGCGAATCAGCGCCCCGTCTTTCATTCGAACGGGGCTGTCGACTGTCGCTCGCGCAGTCTGACACGGTCAATCTGCGTCCGCGACTCGGGGGCCGATACACCTCGGGCGGATGACTCTCGCGTGCGAGAGTTATCCGCCCGAAGTTCGGTCCGGGGTCGGGGGTCAGCGCTCCCGGTGCGCCCGGTACCACTCGATGAGCGACTTCGTCGAGGAGTCCTGCTCGTCGATGGCGGCCTGGTCACCGGCGACGGCGGGTGCCAGCTGTGAGGCGAGCTGCTTACCGAGCTCCACCCCCCACTGGTCGAAGCTGTCGATGCCCCAGACGGTGCCCTCGACGAAGGTGATGTGCTCGTACAGCGCGATCAGCTGCCCGACCACCGACGGGGTCAGCGCCGGCGCGAGGATCGACGTCGACGGCCGGTTCCCCGGGAACACCCGGGCCGGCACGATCGCCTCCGCGGTCCCCTCGGCGCGTACCTCGTCGGCGGTCTTTCCGAACGCCAGCGCCTTGGTCTGGGCGAAGAAGTTGCCCAGGAACAGCTCGTGCACGTCCGGCGACCCGGGCGCGTCGGTGTCCACCAGCGGGTTCGCCGGCGTCGCCACCGCGATGAAGTCGGCCGGGATGAGCCGCGTCCCCTGGTGGATCAGCTGGTAGAACGCGTGCTGCCCGTTGGTGCCCGGCTCCCCCCAGAACACCTCGCCGGTGGTGGTGGTGACCGCCGAACCGTCCCAGCGCACCGACTTGCCGTTGCTTTCCATGGTCAGCTGCTGCAGATACGCCGGGAAGCGGTGCAGGTACTGCGCGTACGGCAGCACGGCGTGGGTGTCGGCGTCCCAGAAATTCGAATACCAGACGTTGAGCAGGCCCATCAGCGCCGGCACGTTCTTGGCGAAGTCCGTCGTCTCCCGGAAGTGCACGTCGATGGCGTGGAAACCGGCGAGGAAGTCCTCGAACGCGTCCTTGCCGATGGCCACCGCGACCGACGTGCCGATCGCCGAGTCGACCGAGTACCGGCCACCGACCCAGTCCCAGAACCCGAAGGCGTTGTCCGGGTCGATTCCGAACGCGGCCACCTTGTCCAGCGCGGTCGACACCGCGACGAAGTGCTTGGCCACCGCGGTGGTCCGCGCTTCCTCGGTGTCGTCGATGGCGCCGGCCGCGGCGAGCTCCCGCCACAGCCAGGCCCGGGCGAGCCGGGCGTTGGTCAGCGTCTCGAGCGTCGTGAAGGTCTTGGACGCGACGATGAACAGCGTTGTCGTCGGGTCCAGGCCCTTGGTCTTCTCGGCGATGTCGGTGGGGTCGATGTTGGAGACGAACCGCACCTCCAGGCCCGCCTGCACGTAGGGCTTGAGCGCCTCGTACACCATCACCGGGCCGAGGTCGGAGCCGCCGATGCCGATGTTGATGACGGTCTCGATGGGCTTGCCGGTGACGCCGGTCCAGGTGCCGGAGCGGATCTTCTCGGCGAAGCCGTAGATCTTGGCGAGCACCTCGTCGACGTCGGTGTCGACGTCCTGGCCGTCGACGACGAGCTTGGGCTCGATGTCGGCGGGCCGGCGCAGCGCGGTGTGCAGCACCGACCGGTTCTCGGTGACGTTGATCCGCTCGCCGGTGAACATCGCCTCGATCCGCGCGGGCAGGTTCACCTCCTCGGCCAGCTGCACGAGCAGCGGCAGCGTCTCGGACGTGACGAGGTTCTTCGAGAGATCGACGAACAGGTCACCGGCGCCGAGGCTGTATGTCGCCGCGCGGTCGGGGTCGTCGGCGAACCACGCGCGCAGGTCCGGCGTCATCGCCGCCCGGTGGGCGGCCAGCTTCGACCAGGCGTCGGTGGCGGTCGCGTCGACGGGTGGCGTCTGTGCGGTCGGTGAGGTCATCGTTCCCTGCTCTCGTCGGTGAACTGCTCCGACGACGATCCTGCCCCCGCGCCCCCGCCCGCTCCACTCGGGGTCAGGCGTCGCGGTGCACCCGGACGGTCGACGCCGG
>JBQGEH010000146.1:0-3396 GCA_052039515.1 Nakamurella sp.
ACGGCGCTCGGCCATCTCGGTCTTGATCTTCTTGGTCGCGTGCATGACCGTCGTGTGGTCGCGGCCGCCGAACGTCTGCCCGATCTTGGGCAGCGTCAGATCGGTCAGCTCCCGGCACAGGTACATGGCGATCTGCCGGGCCCCGGCCACCGACTTCGTCTTCAGCGGGCCGCACAGCTCGTCCAGGCTCACCGTGAAGTACTCCGCCGTCACCGCCATGATCGTGGCGGCATCGACGTCGTTGGAGGTCTGGCTGCCGATGAGGTCGCGCAGCACGACCTGGGCGAGCGCCAGATCCACCGGCTGCTGGTTGAGCGAGGCGAACGCCGTCACCCGGATCAACGCACCCTCGAGTTCGCGGATGTTGCGCTCGATGCGGCTCGCGATGAACTCGAGCACGTCGTCGGGCGCGCTCATCCGGTCGTTGGCCGCCTTCTTGCGGAGGATCGCGATCCGCGTCTCCAGCTCGGGCGGCTGGATGTCGGTGATCAGACCCCACTCGAAGCGGGTGCGCATGCGGTCCTCGAGTGTCTCCAGCCGCTTCGGCGGGCGGTCGGAGGAGATGACGATCTGCTTGTTGGCGTTGTAGAGCGTGTTGAAGGTGTGGAAGAACTCCTCCTGGGTGCCTTCCTTGCCCTCCAGGAACTGGATGTCGTCCACCAGCAGCACGTCGACGTCGCGGTAGCGCTTCTGGAAGGCCACCTTGCGGTCGTCACGCAGCGAGTTGATGAAGTCGTTGGTGAACTCCTCGCTGGACACGTACCGCACCCGCATGCCGCGGAAGAGCCGCTGCGCGTAGTGACCGATGCCGTGCAGCAGGTGGGTCTTGCCCAGCCCGGACTCGCCCCAGATGAAAAGCGGGTTGTACGCCGCGGCCGGTGCCTCGGCGACCGCGACGGCGGCGGCGTGGGCGAAGCGGTTCGACGAGCCGATGACGAAGGTGTCGAAGCTGTAGCGCTCGTTGAGGCGGGTCAACGCCGCGCTCGGGGTCTCGGCGTGCGGGGCCGGCGGCCGCACCGGGCCGCGGTCGTTGCCGGGCCACAGCTCGGTGACGCTGGCCATCACCTCGGCCTCGTCGTCGGAGTCGTCGTCGCTCTCGCCGTCCACCTCGGGGAGGTCACCGGCAGCCAGGCCCGACCGGGTCGGCGGTGCGTAGGCCACCCCGTTCTCCGGCGCCGGCTCCTCCTTGGTCACCGTGAGCGCGACCGTCACGGGCCGCTCCAGCAGGGCC
Source organism: Nakamurella sp. (assembly GCA_052039515.1). Classification (GTDB taxonomy): domain Bacteria; phylum Actinomycetota; class Actinomycetes; order Mycobacteriales; family Nakamurellaceae; genus Nakamurella. The sequence goes on from JBQGEH010000146.1 coordinate 1,232, forward strand.
GACAGCGTGGCGGTGAGAGCCTCGCCCATGTTGCGTTCGATGACGTCGCGGACGAAGTCGTTGGGCACCGCGATGACGCAGGTGCTCTCGAGCAGACCGATGGGGCGGACGAGCGACAGCCAGGCGGCGTGCTGACGGGTGACGTGCGGAGCCAGCTGGGTCTTCGCCTGTGACCAGACCGTCCCGAAGTCCGCGGACTGACCTGTCACTGACATGCTTCCCCTCGATGTGCCGCTCTCCGGACCCGGTGTGGTCGACACACCACGTCGCGGACGTCGTCGCTCCCGGGACGAACCTACGGGGACATCGACCGCGCACACAGTTGTGCACACACTTTGTGCACAGGGGTGGACAACTCAGGCGTGAGAGAGGTTGGCACGGACGCTAACAACAAGCGAGCCGCTCCCACAAGGGGCGCTTTCGGGGGTCCGGACGTGGTATGAGCGATCCCACCGAGGGACGTGGTCGGCCTTCGCCACCCGTCCGACCGGCCGGAACAGGAGTGTGAGGAGGCCCCTCGCGGACGGTCTCGCCTTGACCGGGCTCGGGGTCAGTCCGTACCCTCGATCCGGAGCTCGGGCGTACCGAGCCCTTGTGGGCTGCCCGCGTTCGCCGTCGGCACCCAGCATGTGCCTGAAGTGAACCTGGAGACATTGTCGTGAGCAAGCGTACTTTTCAGCCGAACAACCGGCGCCGGGCCAAGACCCACGGCTTCCGCCTGCGGATGCGTACCCGTGCGGGCCGCGCCATCCTGGCCACCCGTCGTGCGAAGGGCCGCAAGGAGCTGTCGGCCTGACGGTCGCCGGTGACCGACGGCGCTGAGCCGCGGTCTGAGACGGAGATGCTGGGGAGCCCGTGCTGTCGAAGGCGATGCGCGTGACCAGACCGGCCGAGTTCACGGCCGTGCTGCGCACCGGTCGCCGGGCCGGCACCCGGCATCTGGCCCTCCACCTGCTGTCCGCTCCGCCCGCCGTCCAGCCGTCGGCCGTGCCGACCGCCGCGGCGGACGGCTCGATCGTCGACACCCGGTCCGTGCGTCCCGCGCGGGCCGGTTTCGTCGTTTCCTCGGCCGTGGGCAACAGCGTCGTCCGGCATCGGGTCACTCGGCGGTTGCGCGAGCAGGTCCGACCGCTCTTGGCCGAACTCCCACCCGGTTGCGCCGTGGTCGTCCGGGCGTTCCCGTCGGCGGCCACCGCGACGAGCGACGATCTCGCCCGCGACCTCCGGTCGGCGCTCCGTCGGGCGCAGCACCGGTGACCGCGCCGCGCGACACCGTCCGTCCGGACCGGTCCGTGGCGGTGCGTGTGCTGTCGGCCCCGATCCGCTTCTACCAGCGGTTCATCTCCCCCGCGCTCCCCCCCACCTGCCGCTACTACCCCAGCTGCTCGGCGTACGCCGTCGGCGCGTTGCAGGAGCACGGAGCCCTCCGCGGGCTCTGGCTCGCCGTGCGACGCATCGGACGCTGCCATCCCTGGCACGCTGGTGGATACGACCCCGTACCCCCCCGGAGAGGCACCACGACGTGAGTTTCAACTTCTTCTCGCTGGACTACGTCTACTACCCGGTGTCCGGCATCCTCTGGGTCTGGCACAAGGTCTTCGGCGCCGCGTTCGGTGCGGACAACGGCTGGGCCTGGGTGCTCTCGGTGGTGTTCCTCGTCTTCACCCTGCGCGCCATCCTGTTCAAGCCGTTCATGAAGCAGATGAACTCGCAGCTGCGCATGCAGGAACTGCAGCCGCAGATGAAGAAGATCCGCGAGAAGTACAAGGACGACCGGCAACGGCAGTCCGAGGAGCTGATGAAGCTCAACAAGGAGGCCGGGGTCAACCCGCTGGCCGGCTGTCTGCCGGCCCTGATCCAGGCGCCGGTGTTCATCGGTCTCTTCCACGTACTGCGCGAATTCAAGCCGGGCAAGACCGAGAACTACTTCTTCGGCGCCCAGGACGTCACGTCGTTCGTGGACGCGAAGCTGTTCGGCGGCGCCCCGCTGTCGTCGTTCATCACGCAGCCGGCGAACGAGCTGGCGGCGCTGGGTGGGGTCCGGTCCACCGTCATCACGGTCGCCATCCCGCTGATGATCCTGGCCGGTATCGCCACGCACCTGACCTCGCGCCGGTCGATCTCGCGTCAGTCCGCCGAGGCCGCCAACGCCCCGCAGACCCGGA
>JBQGEH010000147.1:0-3708 GCA_052039515.1 Nakamurella sp.
GGCGATCGAGCGGGGCTTCTCGTCGGCGGCCGGGGTGACCGTGACGGCGGGGTCGATGACGGCGGTCATGTCAGGTCCCGGCCTTTCCGGCGGTCCACGGGGTGACGACGCGGGCGACGAGGCCGACCAGGAAGTAGGCCAGGCCGGCGACCGCCCCGCTGATCAGGGCGAGGAACCACAGCGTCGGGACGTCACCGACGGCCTGCGAGTTGCGCAGCAGCTTGCCGAGCTTGTTCTCACCGCCGCTGCCCAGGTACTCGGCGAGGATGGCGCCGAGGAAGGCGGCCGGTGCGGCGATCCGCAGCGCGCCGAAGACGCTGGGCAGCGCGGCGATCAACTGCACCTTGCGCAGCATCGTCCAGCGGCCGCCGCCGTAGGCGCGGACCAGGTCGAGGCTGGTCAGCGACGCCGCCCGGAACCCGAGCAGCGTGCCGACCACGGAGGTGAAGAACACCGACAGCGCGGCCAGCGCGATCGACGGCACCTGCGGGTTGTCCAGGCCGGCCACGATGACCAGCACCGGCCCGATGGCCACCAGCGGGATGCAGTAGGTGACGATGGCGAGCTGGGTGACGACCTGCTCCAGCTTCGGCACCAGCAGCACCAGCGCGGCGAACAGGAACGCGGCGAGGTTGCCCCAGACGAAGCCCCACCCCGCCGACGCCAGCGTCACCCGGAGGTTGGGCCACAACGACGCCCACTGGGCCCCGTCGAAGAAGCGGCCGGCGACGGAGAACGGCGTCGGGATGGCGTGGCTGCGTTGGAAGAGGGTGATCGAGGCGATCCACCAGATCACCAGGATCAACCCGATCCCGATGACGGCGCCGACCCACGACGGCAGGTCGGTGACCCGCCGGCGGGCCGGCGCGGCCGGGCCGGTGGGCGGCGGTCCGGGGTCGAGGGCGGTCGCCTGGGGGGCGGTCATCAGTGGTCGTCCGTCGCGCCGGCGTTGCGGCCGAACAGGATCTCCGACAGCTGGTCGTGGTAGGCGTGGAACTCCGGGGTGCGCATCATGTCCGGGGTGCGTGGCCGGGGCAGGTCGATCGGGACCACCTCGACGACCCGTCCGGGGCGGGGGCTCATCACCGCGACCACGTCGGACAGGAACACGGCTTCGGAGATGCCGTGGGTGACCATCAGGGTGGTGGCCGGCTTCTCGGTCCAGATGCGCAGAAGCTCGACATTGAGCCGCTGCCGGGTCATGTCGTCCAGCGCCCCGAACGGCTCGTCCAGCAGCATGACGCTGGGCTTGACCGCCAGACAGCGCGCGATGGCGACCCGCTGCCGCATGCCGCCGGAGAGCTGGGCGGGCTTGGCGTCCTCGAAGCCGGTCAGGCCGACCAGCCCGATGAGGTCGTCGATCAGCCCGGCCTCGGGGGTGATGCCGGCGACCTCGAGCGGCAGCCGGATGTTGTGCCGCACCGTCCGCCAGGGCAGCAGCGCCGCCTCCTGGAAGGCGATGCCGAGCTGGTGGGTCCGCTGGATCTCCAGCGTCGACAGACCGTTGATCAGGGCGGTACCCGACGTCGGGGTCTCCAGGCCGGCCAGGATGCGCAGGATGGTCGACTTGCCGCAGCCCGACGGGCCGAGCAGCGACAGGAACGAGTTCTTGGGCGTGCCGAGGTCGGTGTCGGCGAGGGCGGTGACCGACTTCCGGCCCATCGTGAACTTCTTGGACAGGCCCTGCAGGCTGATGCCGGTCGCGGTCCGCGGGTCGTACAGCACACCGCCGTCCGTCGGCGCCGTGACCGGTGCGGTGGTCGAGTGCGTCATGACGTGCCTTCCTCGCGGGATGTGCGGCGGCGGGCGGGACACCGTCCGCCGTCAGTGACCATGGTCGGGGTGGCGGGCCATCCGGCGCCACCCCGACCATGCGGGTCAGCCGGTGATGAGGTCCGGGTAGGACGCGTAGACCTCGTTCAAGAGCGACAGGTCGAACAGCTCGGCCGCGGTGATGTCGTAGCCGGTGAGGCTGATCGCCTCGACGATCTCGCCCTGCAGCTCCTCGGTGAGGGTGAAGATGCCGTTCTTCTTCGTGTCCTCGGAGACGATCAGCTCGTTCTGCGCGGTGGCCTGCTTCACCTCGTTGGCGACGTCGAGGTTGAGGTCCTTGCCGTACTTGTTGGCCGACAGGTCGGCCGAGCCCTCCGGGTCGGCGACGGAGTCGTTCCAGCCCTTGATCTCGGCGTACAGGAAGGCCTTGAGCATGTCGCGCTCGTTGTCGATGGTCTCCTGCAGCACGGTGAAGGTCTCGGCGGTCAGCGGCAGGCCGTTGTCGGCGAAGACCAGCGTGACCGGGGTGAAGCCCTTGGCCTCGGCCAGGAACGGCTCGTTGGTCACGTAGGACATGAAGCCGTCGACCTGGTTGTCGTACAGCGGCGACGGGTCGAACTGCACCGGGGTGATGGTCATCTGGTCGGGGGTGAGGCCGTTGGCCTTGAGGAAGCCCTCGAAGATGGACTGGTTGGTGCCCGACTGCACACCGATGTTCTTGCCGACGAGGTCCGCCGGGGTGTTGATCGGCTTGCCCTCCTGCAGCGACAGGATGCAGAACGGGTTCTTCTGGTAGGTCGAGCCGATGATCTTCAGCGGCGCACCCGAGTCGAGGATGTAGCGGGCGGTGGCGTCGGGGGCGGACAGACCGATCTCGACCTCGCCGGTGGCGACGAGCTCGTCGGCGCTCTGCACCGGGCCGGTGACGAGCTCGACGGAGTTGAAGCCGGCTTCGGTGTAGTAGCCCTTCTCGGTGGCGAAGAACTCACCGGCGAACTCGTAGTTCTTGATCCAGGACAGCTGCAGCTTGATGTCGCCGTAGGTGCCGGCCGGGGCCATCGTCATGCTGCCGCCGGAGCTCATGGACTCCGACATCGACGACGACATCGTCGAGGACGCACTGGACGACGCGACCGAGGAGCTGGTCGAGGACGTCGAGCTCGCGGCGGGGCTGTCGCCGCCACCGCAGGCGGCCAGCAGCCCACCACCACCCAGGGCGGCGGCGGACAGGCCGGCCACGCGCAGGAAGCTGCGGCGCGACACCGGGCCGCGGTCGTCGGGGCGGATCAGCGGGTTCGGCATCGGTGGCTCCAGGAGGGGGACGGGATCCAGTCCGGTCACGCGGTGCGGGCGGCGCACCGGGACCGCGCTGGACGGCAGGTGGTTTTCTGCTCGGACCATCGCTCAGACGCGTGACGTTCATGTAACACGGCCGTTGCCGTGGCTCGACAACGGCACCCGCGCGGGTGTGAGAACGGCGACGGTGGCGCTGCGCAGATCAGGCGTTGCTGAGCGTGCCCACTGGCACGGTACCGGAGGTGGCGGCGAGGCTGCGGCGCCAGCGGTCGGCGACGGCGGCCACCCCGCTGCGGTGCACCTCGCTGCCGAGGTGGCGGGCGACCGTGCCGTCGCCGTCCAGCTGGAACAGCCGTACGTGCGCACCCCCGTCGGTGGCGCGCCGGCCGTAGAGCGCGGCGGTGTCGACGACCCGGTGCCGGCCGAGGAGTCCGGGTCGGTGCCGCTCGGCGGTGGTGAGGTCGAGGTCCTCGGCCAGCAGCGGGTGCCCGCCGTGGCGGACCCGGGGGGTCGACCACAGCGCGCCACCCCGTTCGCCGGACCGGCCGAGCACGACCGTCTCGCGGAGCAGCACGGTGCCGGTGGGCGCGAGCTCGACCCGGGTGGTGCGGGTGACATCGGCGCCGCCGGCGACCACGA
>JBQGEH010000148.1:0-1866 GCA_052039515.1 Nakamurella sp.
GGCCGCCCCGCCACCACCGCGAACCGGCAGCGGCGGGGCGACCCGTCGGTGGGGCGTCGTCGGGGTCTAGCCGGCGCGGCCGGCGGCCGCGGTGACGGCCCGCTTGATCAGACCCTTCGTCAGGCGAGCCCGGTAGGCGGACGAGGCGCTGATGTCGTCGAGGAAGTCGATGCCGTCCGTGACGTTGGCCAGGGCGGCGTCGAGGGCGGCCGCGTCGACCGTGCCGCCGGAGACGACACCCTCGACCGGCACCCGGAAGGCGCGGTCGGAGGCGCCGGTCACGGCCACCTTCACTGTGTCGCCGGCGACCATCGCGGCGACGCCGACGATGGCGTACCCGGAGGCCTGGTTGGCGACCTTCTGGTACGAGACGCTGGCGCCGGCCGGCGCGGCCGGGATGCGCAGCTCGATGACGATCTCGTCCGGCGAGAGGGCGGTGGTCAGCAGCCCGAGGAAGAAGTCGTCGATGGCGATCTCGCGGGTGCCGTCCGGGCCCTGCGCCACGACGGTGACGTCGGACGCGAGCAGGGCGGCCGGGTAGTCGGCGGCCGGGTCGGCGTGGGCGACGGTGCCACCCAGCGTGCCGCGGGCGCGGACCTGCCGGTCGCCGACGTGGGCGGCCGTCTCGGCCAGCAGCGGCGCGGCGCGGCGGATCGTGTCGTCGCGCTCCAGCGTCCGGTGGGTGACCAGCGCGCCGATCCGCAGCGTGTCCCCATCGAGGGTGATCGCGCGGAGCACGTCGTCGCTGGCGTGGGTGAGGTCCACGAGGTGGGCCGGCTCGGCCAGCCGCAGCTTCATCACCGGCAGGAGGCTGTGGCCCCCGGCGATCAGCTTGGCGTCATCCTCGTACTGGGTGAGCAGGGTGATCGCCTCGGCGACGCTGCCCGGCCGGTGGTAGGTGAAGGCGGCGGGGTTCATTCGTTGCCCTCCGGGGCGGCGGTGCGCCGGGCTGCCTCGCGGACCGAGTCGACGATGTTCTGGTAGCCGGTGCAGCGGCAGATATTGCCCTCGATCCCGCGGCGGATGGCGTGGTCGTCCGGGTCCGGGTTGTCGCGCAGCAGGGTCATGGTCGAGAGCAGCATGCCCGGGGTGCAGTAGCCGCACTGCAGGCCGTGCTTCTCCCAGAACGCCTCCTGGATGGGGTGCATCTCGGTGCCGTTGGCCATGCCCTCGACGGTCATGACCTCATGGCCGTCGGCCTGGGCGGCCAGCACCATGCAGCTCTTGACGGCCTCGCCGTCGAGCACCACGGTGCAGGCGCCGCACTGGCCGGTCTGGCAGCCGACGTGGGTGCCGGTCAGCCCCAGCTCGTTGCGGATGAAGTTGACCAGCAGGGTGCGCGGCTCGGTGGCGGCGGTGCGCTGCTGGCCGTTGACCGTGATCGTGACGTCGGTCTTCGGTGGCGCCTGGGTATCGGTCACGTGGTCGGTCCTCCGGGGACACCTGGTACGTCCCTGTACGGCGGTCGGTGGTGCGCGGTGCGGTGCCGGGGTCGGCCCGGTGGGCGACGGCGGTGCCGCCCGCCGGGTCGTTACCCGGCCCGCGTGGCGGTCTTCTTCTCGAGGTCGCGGAAGAACTGGTCGGCGACGACCTTGGCGGCCGGCTGGATCAGCCGGGCGCCGACGCGCGCCAGCATGCCGCTGACGTTGCCGCTGCCGTCGTAGCGGACGATCGTGTCGTCGCCCTGCTCCGTCAGCGTGATCTTCGCCTGGCCGGTCACCTGGCCCTGCGGCCCCTTGCCGGCGATGTGCATGGTGTAGGACTCGGGCTCGACCTTGTCCGTGACCTTCACTTGGCCGGTGAAAGTGCCGCGGATGGCGGCGATCCCGGCCTTCAGGGTGGCCTCGTACTCGTCGGGCCCGGTCT
>JBQGEH010000149.1:0-8617 GCA_052039515.1 Nakamurella sp.
CGGCGCGGCCGGGCTGCCCGCCCCGTCGTTCGGGATGGCGACCTCGTTCGACGACGCGTCCGCGGTCGCGTCGCGGATCGGTTATCCGGTGCTGGTCCGGCCGTCCTACGTGCTCGGCGGCCGCGGCATGGAGATCGTCTACGACGAGCCGTCGCTGGCCGACTACATCAGCCGCGCCACCGAGATCACCGACGAGGCACCGGTGATGGTCGACCGCTTCCTCGACGACGCCATCGAGATCGACGTCGACGCGCTGTGCGACGGCACCGAGGTCTACCTCGGCGGCGTGATGGAGCACATCGAGGAGGCCGGAGTGCACTCCGGCGACTCCGCCTGCGTGCTGCCGCCGATCACCCTGGGGCACAGCGACATCGAGACGGTACGCCGCTACACCGAGCGGATCGCGCTGGACGGCGGGGTCCGTGGGCTGCTCAACGTGCAGTACGCCCTGAAGGGCGAGACCCTGTACGTCCTGGAGGCCAACCCGCGTGCGTCACGCACGGTGCCGTTCTCGTCCAAGGCGACCGCGGTGCCGCTGGCCAAGGCGGCCGCCCGGATCATGACCGGCGCCACCATCGCCGAGCTGCGCGCCGAGGGCATGCTGATGCCGACCGGCGACGGCGGCACCCTGCCCGACGGCGCCCCCGTCGCGGTCAAGGAAGCCGTGATGCCGTTCCACCGCTTCCGCCGCCCCGACGGCACCGGCGTGGACACCGTGCTCGGGCCCGAGATGCGCTCCACCGGTGAGGTGATGGGCATCGACGCGGCCTTCGGCCCGGCGTTCGCCAAGTCGCAGACCGGCTCCTACGGCTCACTCCCGTTGCAGGGCACCGTGTTCGTCTCGGTGGCCAACCGGGACAAGCGGGCGATGGTGTTCCCGATCAAGCGGCTGGCCGACATCGGCTTCACCGTGGTGGCCACCGTCGGCACCGCGGAGATGTTGCGGCGCAACGGGATCGAGGTCCAGGTGGTGCGCAAGCACTTCGAGGGCGCGGGCAACGTGGTCGAGATGATCCGGGCCGGGGAGATCGACCTGGTCATCAACACCCCGTACGGCCAGTCCGGTACCCGCGTCGACGGGTTCGAGATCCGTACCGCCGCGGTCAGTGCCGACATCCCGTGCATCACCACGGTCGCCGGGGCGGCCGCGGCCATCCAGGGCATCGAGGCGATGGTGCGCGGCAACGTGGGGGTGGCGTCGCTGCAGCAGCTTCAGGAGCGGCTGCGCACCGCGGTCACCGATCGGGACGCGGCACCCGTCGCCGCGGCGGTCGCGCCGTGACCGTCCTGGAACGCGGCTACACCGCCGCCGTCCGGCCGGTGCTGTTCCGGCTCGGGCACGGGGACGCCGAGATGGCGCACCACCGCACGCTGCGGGCCCTGCACACGCTGGGCCGGCTCCGGCTGGCCCGCACCGCCGTGGCCCGGCTGCTGACCGCCGACCGGTCGCCCCGGCGGGTCTTCGGCGTCACGTTCCCGTCGGTGGTCGGCGTCGCCGCCGGGATGGACAAGGACGGCAGTGCGCTGACCAGCTGGCCCGCACTGGGTTTCGGGTTCACCGAGGTCGGCACGGTCACCGCGCACCCGCAGCCGGGCAACGAGCGGCCGCGGCTGTTCCGGCTGGTCGGTTCCCAGGGCATCGTCAACCGGATGGGCTTCAACAACGCCGGCGCCCGCCGGCTGGCCGCCCGGCTCGACGACGTCGGCCCGCTGCCGACCCCGCTGGGCATCTCCATCGGCAAGTCCAAGGTCACCCCGGTGCACGCCGCCGTCGAGGACTACCTGACGTCGCTGCGGCTGCTGCACTCCTACGCCGACTACATCGCGGTCAACGTCTCGTCGCCGAACACGCTGGGACTGCGGTCGCTGCAGGAGAATCGGCCGCTGACCGAGCTGCTCGGCGCGCTCACCGACGAGGCCGCGGAGTTGGCCGGTCCCGGCGGCCGGCCGGTGCCGGTGCTGGTCAAGATCGCCCCCGACCTGTCCGACGGGGCCATCGCCGAGGTGCTCGAGGTCTGCGAGAACACCGGGTTGAGCGGGCTGATCGCGGTCAACACCACCGTGTCCCGGGACGGCATCGTCGCCCGCGACCTCGTCCCGGCCGGTGAACCGGGTGGGCTGTCCGGCGCTCCGCTGACCGTCCGGGCCCGCGAGGTCGTCCGCTTCGTCACCGGCCACACCGCGCTGCCGGTGATCGGCGTCGGCGGCATCATGACCGCCGACGACGGGCTGGCCATGCTCGACGCGGGTGCGTCGCTGCTGCAGATCTACTCCGGGCTGATCTACCAGGGCCCCGGGCTGGTCCGGGCGATCAACGCCGCGGTCGCGGCCCGCGACTGACCACCCACTCCCACACCACGAGGACCGGCGAGATGACCCCCACGCCCTTCGGCAGCCGGCTGGCCGCCGCCATGCAGGACCGCGGACCGCTCTGCGCGGGCATCGACCCGCACGAGTCGCTGCTGCGCGCCTGGGACCTGCCGGTGACGGTGGCCGGGCTCGAGCGGTTCGCGATGACCGCGGTGGAGGCGCTCGGGCCGGAGGTCGCCGTGCTCAAGCCGCAGTCGGCGTTCTTCGAGGTGTTCGGCAGCGCCGGCGTCGCCGTGTTGGAGAAGGTGCTCGCCGCGGCCGCCGACGTCGGCGCCCTCACGCTGCTCGACGTCAAACGGGGCGACATCGGCTCCACGATGGGCGCCTACGCCGCGGCGTACCTGTCCGACGGGGCGCCGCTGGCGGCCGACGCGATCACCGTCTCGCCGTTCCTCGGGTTCGGCTCGCTGGACCCGGCGCTGGATCTGGCCGCCGAGACCGGGCGGGGCGTGTTCGTGCTGGCACTGACGTCCAACCCGGAGGGCCCGCAGGTGCAGCACGCGGCCGGCGCCGGGGGAGTGCTGGTCGCCCAGCAGATCGCCGACGCGGCCACCGCCCGCAACGCCGGGGCCGACCCCCTGGGGTCGGTGGGTCTCGTCGTCGGTGCCCCCGTCGGGGAGACCGGCGTGCACCTCGGTCGGGTCAACGGGCCGCTGCTCGCTCCCGGGATCGGCGCCCAGGGCGCCACCGCCGCGGACCTGCGGGTCGTGTTCGGCGACGACCTCTCCGCCGTGCTGCCCAGCAGCAGCCGCGAGATCCTCGGCGCCGGACCGTCGGTCACCGGTCTGCGGGACGCGGCCCGGCGCACCGTCGACGAGGTGCGGGCCGCTCTCAGCTGAACCGGAGCCGCCGGAGCCGCTGCCGGTCGGGCGTACCCTCGCCGCCATGGCGCCGCCGCCCGTGGTCCCGACCGGCACCCCGCCACGTCGGTGGTCCGGGTCGCTGCTGCTGATCGTCGCCGTCCTGCTCGTCGTCACGTCCTCCGCGGTGCTGGATGGCGGGGTCCGCGGATCCGCCGCGCCCGTCCCGCTGCCCGCCCCACCGCCGGTGGGCAGCTGCCTCACCCTCACCGCGACGTCGGCGACGGAGGTGCCGTGCACCCGGCCGCACGACGGCGAGGTGCTGCTCACCTGGCCGGCCGGCCGGCTGCCCGACGGCGTCACCGACTTCAGCGCGGTGGCCGCTTATCCCTTCGGTGCGGGCGGGCAGGTCAAGACGGCCGGCTGCTCGGTCGCCCAGCAGGAGTGGGTGCACCCCGACGACCTGCCGGGGGCGGCGTTCTGGAACCCGACGAACCCGGTGGTGGACAGCCAGCTGATCACCGCCCCGCCCGGCGACCGGACCCCGCGGGAGGGCTGGATCGCCTGCATCCTCGTCGCCCCCGACCGGCAGCCCATCGCAGGCAGCCTGCGCGGGGTGGGCGCCGACGCGGCCCCGCCGAGCCGGCTGGGCAGCTGCCTGCAGACGGCGAGCAACGCCTGGGGCGCGGTCACGCTGACCTGCGACCGACCGCACCGCGTGGAGATCCTCGCGTCCTTCCGGATCCGGTCGGTGTTCGACGAGTCGTCCCGCTTCACCGGCATGCCCGACGACGCCACCCTCGACGCCGCGTGCCGTGCGCTCGCGGCCGCGGTGACCGGCAGTGACGACCCGACCTTCGGGGGCAGGCTGCGGGTGCGGGCGACCTCGCTGTTCCCGGCGTCGATCCGGGAGATCAACGCGATGGACCCGGCCGGCAACCCGGTGCGCACCTACATCCCGCTGCCGCAGTGCGCGGTCGACCTCGTCGGTGACGGGCTGCTGACCGGCACCGTGGTCGGGCTCGGTGACCGGCCGCTGCCCGTCGGCTGAGGCTCAGGACCAGCTGTCCGGCCGGATCCCCGGCACCCGGGACGCCTCCCGGCCGGCCCAGCGCACCTCCTCGGCGAAGGTGATCGCGTTGTCGACGGCGGCGCACCGGCCGTCGTTGTTGAAGTAGACGAAGAAGTCCTGCCACGGTTCGCTGACGTCGACCCACCGCCGCACCCACCGCGCGAGCGAGTGCCGGTGGTAGTTGGGCGCCGGATCGGCGTCGCCCCAGTGCAGCCGCAGGTACCCCCAGTCCACCGTCCGCCACAGGGGTCCCCACGGCTGCCCGCCGCGGTCCACCCACACCCAGCAGGCCCGCCGCTCCTCGAGCAGCTGCCGGACCTCGTCGACCCACCACGACTCGTGCCGGACCTCGACCGCCACCCGGGTCCCGGCCGGGAACGCGGCCAGGGTGCGGGCGAGCGCCCCCACGTCGACCGGCAGCGTCGGGGGCAGCTGCACCAGGATCGGACCCAGCTTCTCGCCGAGACCCTGGGCGCGACCCATCAGCCGGGCCACCGGCTCCTCCGGCTCGGCCAGTTTCCTGATGTGCGTGAGGTAGCGGGACGCCTTCACGGTGATGATCGCGTCGTCGGGGCTGCGGGCCCGCCACCCCTGGAACGTGGTCAGCGGCGGCAGCCGGTAGAAGCTCACGTTGAGCTCGGTGGTGCGGAACCAGGTCATCGTGTGCTCGAACCAGCGCCGCTTCGGCACCCCGGCGTGGAACCGCCACGCCCAGTCGTCGTACTGCCACCCCGACGTCCCGATCAGCACCGGCACCGCGCACCTCCGCCCCGCCCCGGCGGTCGGCGCGTTCTGTCGCGTACCGGGTCGTCGGAGTTCTACCCGACCGGGGACGGTCGCCGGTCGGGTACCGGCGCAGCGGGTAATCTCGCTGCGGGGTTCGTCCGGGTGGGTCATCCGGCCGCCCCGTGCCGGGCGCCCGCCGCCCGCCCCGGGGAGCGTCGCCGCTCCCGTCCCGGAATGCCGCAGAGGAGTCCCATGTCAGCCCCCGCCTCCACCACCGCCCAGAACCTGCCGGTGGCGGACCGCATCGGCACGCTCGACTTCAAGGTGGCCGACCTGTCGCTGGCCGAGTACGGCCGCAAGGAGATCACCCTCGCCGAGCACGAGATGCCGGGCCTGATGTCGCTGCGCCGCGAGTACGCAGACGTGCAGCCGCTGAAGGGAGCCCGGATCGCGGGCTCGCTGCACATGACCGTGCAGACCGCCGTCCTCATCGAGACGCTGGTGAGCCTCGGTGCCGAGGTCCGTTGGGTCAGCTGCAACATCTTCTCCACCCAGGACCACGCCGCCGCCGCGATCGTCGTCGGCCCGTACGGCACCCCGGAGGCCCCGCAGGGCGTGTCCGTCTACGCCTGGAAGGGCGAGACGCTGCCGGAGTACTGGTGGTGCACCGACCAGATGCTGCGCTGGCCGGCCGGTCCCGACGGTGCCGAACTCGGCCCGAACATGCTGCTCGACGACGGTGGCGACGCCACCCTGCTCATCCACAAGGGCGTGCAGTACGAGAAGGCCGGTGTCGTTCCCCCGACCCAGGAGGATGACAGCGAGGAGTACGGCGTCATCCTCGACCTGCTCCGGCAGTCGCTCGCCGACGACCCGCAGTACTGGACCCGGGTCAGCCCGCAGCTGCGCGGCGTCACCGAGGAGACCACCACCGGCGTGCTGCGGCTCTACCAGCTGGCCGCCGCGGGGGAGCTGTTGTTCCCGGCGATCAACGTCAACGACTCGGTGACGAAGAGCAAGTTCGACAACAAGTACGGCGTCCGGCACTCGCTCATCGACGGCATCAACCGGGCCACCGACGTGCTCATCGGCGGCAAGGTCGCGCTGGTGGCCGGCTACGGCGACGTCGGGAAGGGCAGCGCCGAGTCGCTGCTCGGCCAGTGTGCGCGCGTGATCGTCGCCGAGATCGACCCGATCTGCGCGCTGCAGGCGCTGATGGACGGCTTCCAGGTCACCACCGTCGACAAGGCCATCGGTGAGGCCGACATCGTCATCACCACCACCGGCAACAAGGACATCATCACCGTCGCCCACATGCAGGCGATGAAGCACCAGGCGATCCTGGGCAACATCGGGCACTTCGACAACGAGATCGACATGGCCGGTCTCGCCCGCATCCCGGGGATCCGCAAGACCGAGATCAAGCCGCAGGTGCACCTGTGGACGTTCCCGTCCGGGCGCACCATCCTGGTGCTGTCCGAGGGCCGGCTGCTCAACCTGGGCAACGCCACCGGGCACCCGTCGTTCGTGATGAGCTCGTCGTTCGCCAACCAGGTGATCGCCCAGATCGAGCTGTTCACCAAGTACCGGGAGTACGACCGCGAGGTCTACCGGCTGCCCAAGCAGCTGGACGAGAAGGTCGCCCGGATCCACGTCGAGGCGCTCGGTGGTGAGCTGACCAAGCTGACCAAGGACCAGGCCGAGTACATCGGTGTCGACGTCGAGGGCCCGTTCAAGGCCGACCACTACCGCTACTGAGCCGCCGTTCCCGTCGTCCCGGGTGCGCTCCGGCGCATCCGGGCCCGGAAGGAGATCCGTGGCCGGCAGGCTGCTCGTCATCGAAGGGCTGGACGGCTCGGGCAAGGCCACGCTCACCGCGTCGCTGAGCGCGAAGTGGCAGGCCCAGGGCCGCCGGGTGGCCCGGCTCGCGTTCCCGCGCTACGCCGACAACGTGCACGCCGCGCTGGTCCGGGATGCCCTGTACGGGCGGCTGGGTGACCTGTCGGACTCCGTGCACGGCCCGGCGCTGCTGTTCGCGCTGGACCGCCGGGACGCCGCCGCGGAGATCCGCGACCTGCTGGCCGACCACGACATCGTGCTGCTGGACCGGTACGTGTCGTCCAACGCCGCCTACGGTGCCGCGCGGCTGGGCGCCCCCGCCGTGCCCAACGACTTCCCCGACTGGGTGCGGGCGCTGGAGATCGACCGCTTCGGGGTGCCCGTCCCGGATCTGCAGATCCTGCTCGACGTCGCCCCCGCGGTGGCCCGGGAACGGGCGTTGCGCCGCGCCGGCGAGAGCGCCGACCGGGCGTTGGACACCTTCGAGGCCGACGGCGGGTTGCAGCGGCGGACCGCGGCCATGTACGCCGAGCTCGCCGCCACGCAGTACCTGTCGCCGTGGCGGGTGCTGCGGCCGGCCGAGGGCGGGGCGGTGCCGATCCCGGCCGACCAGCTCGGCCCGGCCTGAGCCGCGCTCAGCCCCGGGCCGAGCGGACCAGGGTCTCGGCCAGCCGCTCCTTGCGGATCCGGGCGTCGACGTAGAGCAGCGCGATGACGCTGCCCACCCAGGGCGCCGTGACCGCCGCGATGAGCGCCTGCAGGGCGAGGGCGACGACCGTCCCGGACAGCGTCGCCGACGGCGGGAGCAGGCCGACCACGGCGTTGCTGATCACCGCGGTGATCGCGTAGGCGAGCACGACGACCCCGAGCACCCGCCACCGCAGCCCGCCGCTCAGCCGGACCGATCGGCCCAGGGCCGCACCGGCGCCGGCCTTCTCCAGCACCACCACCGGGGCGGCAAGGGCCAGCGTCGCCACCACGATCAGCGCCGGCACCAGCAGCACGAACAGCCCGGCCAGGATCAGCACCGACACCACGACCGCCACCGCCAGCAGGGCGGGCCAGCGGCCCCGGACCCGCTCCAACGCCGTCCGGGTGCTGGTCGGACGGCCGAGGGCGGCGTCCCCGGCCAGCGCCGCGGCGAGCCCGGAGACCACGACGATGGTGAGGTAGCTCAGCAGTGCCCCCACCAGCAGCGGCAGCACCAGCGACCACGGCGGCAGCACCAGCTGGCCCGCTTCCAGCCGGCGCAGGTACCGGTCCTGGACGGCGGCCGCGTCGGACGGTTGGCCGGCGAGCACCGCGAACACCGCGGCACCGCCGACGAGCGTCCCGGCCAGCGCGGTCAGGCACAGCAGCGCGGCGTGCTGGCGGACCAGCCGCACCGCCGCCCCGAAGACGTCACCGACGCCCAGCGGCCGGAGCGGGATGAGTCCCGGCCAGGGCGCGCCCAGCGGGTCCCGCCGGCCGGCCGGAGTGGAGGGTGACGGGTTCAGGGGATGACTCACCCCACCATCGTCCCAGGCGCGGCGGGTGCTCCCGGTCCGGTCCGCTGCCGGGCGGCGCGATCGGAGCCCGACGAGCGGGCGTCATCGGCCACCGCCGGAGGCCGGTGCTGTCACCATGGACGCATGAGATCGCGCGTGCTGGTCGTGGACGACGACCCGGCCCTGGCCGAGATGCTGACCATCGTGCTGCGGGGGGACGGCTTCGACACCGCCGTGGTCCGCGACGGGGCGAAGGCGGTGGACGCGTTCCGCGAGACCCACCCCGACCTCATCCTGCTCGACCTCATGCTGCCCGGGATGTC
>JBQGEH010000150.1:0-1983 GCA_052039515.1 Nakamurella sp.
TGGGGGGCGTCGTCGGCGTCGGCGACGCGGTCCGCATCTTCCCCGGCGCGCCGGTGCCCGACGGCGCCGCGTTCGTGTCGCTGCTGGTCCGCCAGGTGACCCGGCCGGTGCGCTGGGATCTGTGCATGGCCACCTTCGCGCGCCTCGGCGTCACCGGGGTGCTGGAACTGCCGCCGGCCGGCGCACTCGTCGGGCTGGTCAAACGCGAACTCAAGGGAACCGCCACCATGGCCCTGCGCACCCCCGACGACCTGCCGGCCGCGGCCGCCTTCATCGCCGAGCACGCCGGCGTCGGGGCCTCCGCGTGAGCGCCGCGATCACCCGCCGGGAGGCGCCGGCGGGTACCCGCATCGCCGGCATGGGCTACGTCCGGCCCGAGCGCGTCGTCACCAACGACGAGCTGGCCACCACCATGGACACCAACGACGAGTGGATCCGCACCCGCGTCGGCATCCAGGAGCGCCGGTGGGCCTCGGCCACCGAGACCGCGGTGTCGATGGGCGCCGAGGCCGGCCGCAAAGCCATCGCCGACGCCGGGCTCACCCCCGCCGACATCGACACCGTCATCGTCGCGACCTGCTCGCTGCCCACCCAGGTGCCGCACGCCGCCACCCAGATCGCCCGTGACCTGGGCATCCACGCCCCCGGCTCGTTCGACCTGAACGCCGCGTGCGCCGGGTTCTGCTACGGGCTGGCCGTCGCCTCGCACACCGTGCGGGCGGGTGCGGGGAAGAACGTGCTGCTGGTGGGGGTGGACAAGCTCACCGACTGGACCGACCTGACCGACCGCTCGACGGCGATCATCTTCGCCGACGCGGCCGGCGCCGTCGTCGTCACCGGCTCCGACACCGAGGAGATCGGGCCGGTGTCCTGGGGCAGCGACGAGACCCAGACGCAGGCCATCTCCATCGCCGACCGCAACTCCTCGATGTACCAGGACGGCCAGGCGGTGTTCCGCTGGGCCACCACCCAGATCGCGCCGGTCGGGCTGCGGGCGGTCGAGGCCGCCGGGCTGCTGATGTCCGACATCGACGCGGTCGTCACCCACCAGGCCAACCTGCGGATCATCGACGCCATCGCCAAGAAGCTGACCGCGGCCGGCGCCCGGGACGACCTGCACGTCGCCCGCGACATCGTGACCACCGGCAACACCTCGTCGGCGTCGGTGCCGGTGGCGCTGTGCCGGGCCCGCGACGAGGGGTCCATCGAGTCCGGCGACCTGGTCCTGTCGGTCGGATTCGGTGCCGGACTGACCTTCGCCGGACAGGTCTACCGGGTCCCGTGACCGGCGTCGGCGTCCCCCCACCGGGGAGCGCCGACCACTACGATTTCCCGAGCTCCACCCCCGTCGGCTCAACCGATGAGCCGGCGTCCTACGAAAGGAAACACACCGTGGCCAACGAGGACACCCTCACCGGTTTCGCCGAGATCGTCGAAGAGGTCGCCGGCGTCCCCGCCGCCGACGTCACCCCGGAGAAGACCTTCACCGACGACCTGGACATCGACTCGCTGTCGATGGTCGAGATCGCCGTGCAGGCCGAGGACCGTTTCGGCGTCAAGATCCCCTACGACGAGCTGGCGAACCTCATGACCGTCAACGACGCCGTCAGCTACATCGTCTCCCACAAGTAGGACGGACGGCGGCCCGGGCGGCCGCCGCTCCCCCGCCCCACCCGACGGTGCGACTATCCGGCGTCTCCCGCTGTGCTGAAGGAGCTTTCACCATGAGTGCTGATGACGTCGTCGTCACCGGAATCGGGGCCACCACGCCACTCGGCGGTACTGCTCCGGAGACCTGGGAGGCGTTGCTCGCGGGCACCGTCGGGGTCAAGAACATCGACCAGCCCTGGGTCGAGAAGTTCGGCCTGACGGTCAACCTGCACGCGCCGCTCGCCGTCGTCCCGACCGAGGTGCTTTCCCGCGTCGAGGCGCGGCGACTGGATCGCTGCCAGCAGGTGGCGCTGGGCGCCGCGCGCGAGGCCT
>JBQGEH010000151.1:0-3021 GCA_052039515.1 Nakamurella sp.
CGAGTACACGACGATGTCGGCGCCGAACTCGGTGCCGCGCTGCAGCACCGGGGTCGCGAAGACGTTGTCCAGCACCACCTTCGCGCCCGCGGCGTGGGCCATGTCGCTGACCGCGCGGATGTCGACGAGCTCCATCATCGGATTCGACGGGGTCTCGAAGAACACCGCGGTGGCCGGCGTCGAGAGCGCCTTCTCCCACTGGTCGAGGTCGTTGCCGTCGACGAACTCGGTGGTCACGCCCCAGCGCGGCAGGATCTCGTCGAGGATGACGAAGCAGGAGCCGAACAGCGACCGGGCGGCGACGACCCGGTCACCGGCCTTCAGCAGTGCGGCCAGTGCGTTGAAGACGGCGGCCATGCCGCTGGCGGTGGCGAAGCACGCCTCGGTGCCCTCGATGAGGCGCAGCCGCTCCTGGAAGGTGGCGACCGTCGGGTTGCCGTAGCGGGAGTAGACGAAGCGGTCGATCTCGCCCTTGAACGCGGCCTCCGCGTCGGCGGCGGAGTCGTAGACGTACCCCGAGGTGAGGTACATCGCCTCGGCGGTCTCCTCGAAGTTGCTGCGGTGCAGACCGCCGCGGACGGCGAGCGTGTCGGGACGCAGGATGCGGTCGGTCACGACTGCCGCCAGGGCAGGCCGGAGGCCTTCCAGCCGGCGCCGCCGCGGTGACCGGCGTCGTCCAGCGGGCCTTCGAAGCCCTCGGTGATGTTGTAGGCCGGGCTGATGCCGGCGGCGGTGGCGGCCTGGGCGGCCGCGACCGAGCGGACCCCGGAGCGGCACAGGAACAGCACCGGGCCGGACTCGGGGGAGACCCCGTGGGCGGCCAGCTCGTCCAGGAAGTCGGGGTTGCGGCCGGTGGCGGTGTTCCACTCGACGAGCAGGGCGCCCTTGTTCAACGACGACGTGTCGGGGACGCCGACGAAGCGCCACTCGGCGTCGGTGCGCACGTCGACGAGGACCGCGTCGGGGTTGGTGGCCAGCAGTTCCCAGGCCTCCTGCGGATCGAGGTCACCGGCGTAGCCGTCGCTCATGCCCGTGCCTTCCGGCTCTTCGCGCAGGCGCTCATCGCGCGGCTCCCTTGTTGTCCACGGCGATGTCGAGCACCACGGCCTGGGCGTTGATGACGACCTCGCCGTTGAAGGTGGTCGAGGGGCTCCCGTACAGCCGGTAACCGTCGGCCAGCGCCGCGCTCACCCGCTCGCAGAAGGTCACGTCGTCGGGCCCGGTGATCAACCGGTAGGTCAGCTTCGGGGCGGTCTGCGCCGCAGGCTCAGTCATGGCGTTCTTCCTCGTCGGGGGCGCGGTCGATGGTAACCGGCTGGATCAGTAGGCGTTCCCGCCGGACAGCGACAGCGAGCCGGTCGGGTGCCACACCGATTTGGTCTCCAGGAACGCCCGGAGCCGGGCCGTCCCGGGCGCTTTTGTGAAGTCGGTGGGGGGTGGGGTGAACACGCGTTTGACGGTGCCGGCGGCCGCGCGTCCCCAGTCGGCGCGCGGCCGCTCGTCGGCGCCGGTGAGGTCGAGCGCGTTGACGTCGCCGTGGGCGGCGAGCCACGGGAACACCTCGGCCGGCGAACCGGTCAGGATGTTGACCACCCCGCCGGGAACGTCGGAGGTGGCGAGGATCTCGCCGAGGACGACGGCCGGCAGCGGCCGGGTCTCGGACGCGAGCACGACCACCGCGTTGCCGCTGCAGACGATCGGCGCGATCACCGAGACCACACCCAGCAGGGAGTCCTGCTGGGGGGCGACGGCCGCGACCACCCCGGTCGGCTCGGGCACCGAGAACGCGAAGAACGGTCCGGCGACCGGGTTGGCGCCACCGAACACGGCCGCGATCTTGTCCGTCCACCCGGCGTAGTGCACCAGCCGGTCGATGGCGAGATCGACGGTGATACGGGCGGTGTCGGCGTCCACGCCCTCCCCGGCGGCGACCAGGTCGGCGACGTCGGAGCGGCGGCCCTCGAGCATCTCGGCGATCCGGTAGACGACCTGGCCGCGGTTGTAGGCCGTCGCGCCCGACCAGCCGGCGACGGCCTTGCGGGCGGCGCCGACGGCGTCCCGGGCGTCCTTGCGCGAGGCGAGGGCGGCGTTGGCGAGGAAAGTGCCGTCGTGGGTGAGGGCCTGGTAGGTGCGGCCGGACTCCGAGCGGGGGAACTTCCCGCCGACGTACAGCTTGTAGGTCTTGGCGACGCCCAGCCGCTGCTGATCCACCATCAGTAGTCCCCACTGTCCAGGTAGGCGGCCAGCCCGGCGCGGCCGCCCTCGCGTCCGAAGCCGGATTCCTTGTAGCCGCCGAAGGCTGCGGCCGGGTCGAAGCGGTTGAAGGTGTTGGCCCAGACCACGCCGGCCCGCAGCGCGCCGGCCATCCCGAGGATGCGGGAGCCCTTCTCCGTCCACACCCCGGCCGAGAGGCCGTACGGGGAGTTGTTGGCCTTGGCCACCGCCTCCTCGGGCGTACGGAAGGTGAGCACCGCGAGCACCGGGCCGAAGATCTCGTCGCGGGAGATCCGCATCGCCTGGGACACGTCGGTGAAGATGGTCGGCGGGAACCAGAAGCCGCGGTCGGGCAGGACGCAGGGCGGGCTCCAGCGCTGGGCGCCCTCGGCGTCGCCGACGTCGGCGAGCGCGGTGACGCGGGCCAGCTGCTCGGCGGAGTTGATCGCCCCGATGTCGGTGTTCTTGTCCATCGGGTCGCCCAGCCGCAGCGTGGTCATCCGCGCCTTGAGCTTGTCCAGGAACTCCTCGGCGATCGACTCCTGCACCAGTAGCCGGGATCCCGCGCAGCAGACGTGCCCCTGGTTGAAGAAGATGCCGTTGACGATGCCCTCGACGGCCTGGTCGATCGGGGCGTCCTCGAAGACGATGTTGGCGGCCGTGCCACCGAGTTCGAGGGTGAGCCGCTTCCCGGTGCCGGCCAACGACGACTGGATGCGTTGGCCGACCTCGGTGGACCCGGTGAACGCCACCTTGTCGACACCCGCGTGGTTGACCAGGGTCTCGCCGACGTCGCCGGCGCCGGTG
>JBQGEH010000152.1:0-2269 GCA_052039515.1 Nakamurella sp.
CGGGAGATGGTGACGCTGGCCGGCCTCGACGTGGATCCGGCCGCCGTGCTGTCCGGTGGGGCGGCGATGGACGTCTGGCGCGCAATGATCGCCGGGCAGGGCGGCGACCCGGACGCCGAGCTGCCGGCCCCGCGGGTCCGACACGTGGTGCGGGCGACCACCGAAGGGACGGTGAGCGGACTCGACGCGATGGGCGTCGGGGTGGCCGCGTGGCGTCTCGGGGCCGGCCGCGCCCGCAAGGAGGACGCGGTGCAGGCCGCCGCGGGCGTGCTGTGTCTGGCCAAACCGGGGGAGCCGGTCCGGGTCGGTCAGCCCGTCTTCGAGCTGTGCACCGACGACGAGGACCGGATCCCGGAAGCCGTGGCGCTGGTCGAGTCCGCGCTGACCGTCGCCGCTCCGGGCACCCGGGTGACCCCGGATCCGCTGGTCCTCGACGTCCTGCGGTGAGCAGGATCCGCCCCGAGTCGGGAAGGAAAGTGGTCGCTTGGTGCGGGGCGCCGGCCTGGCTGAATGCGCGACCGGCTGGCGACTCCCGAGAAGCCCAACGAATGTGAGGAAGCCCAGCCTGCAGGGGCGGCTTCCTCACATTCGTGCGGCTTCTGCGCGCGGGGGCAGGTGACCGCGGGACCGGCCTGCTCAGCCGGCGAGGAGTGCCGCGTAGCCCGGCTTGATGACCTCGTCAATGATGGCCAGCCGACGGTCGAACGGCAGGAACGCCGACTTCATCGCGTTCAGCGTCAGCCACTGCAGTTCGGCCCAGCCGTACCCGAAAGCCGATGACACGGCGGCCATCTCGCTCGTCATCGAGCAGCCGCTCATCAGCCGGTTGTCGGTGTTGACGGTGACCCGGAACTTCAGCTGCGCCAGCAGCCCCAGCGGGTGTTCGGCGATCGAGGGGGCCGCCCCGGTCTGCACGTTGGACGTCGGGCACATCTCCAGCGGCACCCGGGTGTCACGGATGTAGGCGGCCAGCCGCCCCAGCTGCACGACACCGTCGTCGGAGACGGTGATGTCGTCGATGAGCCGCACGCCGTGGCCGAGACGGTCGGCGCCGCACCACGACAGCGCCTCCCAGATCGACTTGAGCCCGAACGCCTCACCGGCGTGGATGGTGAAGTGGGCGTTCTCCCGGCTCAGGTACTCGAACGCGTCCAGGTGCCGCGACGGCGGGAAACCCGCTTCGGCGCCGGCGATGTCGAACCCGGCGACCCCGCGGTCACGGTAGTTCACGGCCAGTTCGGCGATCTCCCGCGACCGGGCGGCGTGCCGCATCGCGGTCAGCAGCGCGCGGACGACGATGGGGTGGCCCTGTTGGGCGGCCATCGCCTCCCCGTGGGCGAAGCCGGTCAGCACCGACTCGACGACGGTGGTGATGGGCAGGCCCTGCTCGGTGTGCAGCTCGGGCGCGAAGCGGACCTCGGCGTACACCACACCGTCGGCGGCGAGGTCCTGGGCGCACTCCGACGCGACCCGGATCAGCGCCTCGCGGGTCTGCATCACCGCGACCGTGTGCGCGAAGGTCTCGAGGTAGGTGACCAGGTCGCCGGAGCTCGCCGCGGTGACGAACCAGTGGGCCAGTTCGCCGGGGGTGTCGGCGGGGAGCTCGTGCCCGATCCGGGCGGCCAGGTCGATGATCGTCGCCGGGCGCAACCCACCGTCGAGGTGGTCGTGCAGCAGGACCTTCGGTGCCCGGCGGATGTTCTCGGTGGTCAGCTCCAGGCCGCGGTGGGGTGGCATCCAGGCACCGTACCCCACCCGTCGGGACGCCTCATGGACCGGCGGACGACCACCGGGCTAACTCAGGTGTACCGCGTCGCGAGCACCCGGCAGGCCTCCCGCAACGCGGCCGGCTCGGCGTCGTGGACCGGTGCGTCGAACGAGCCGAGGAGTGCCGCGATGCCGTTCCACGACCACGCTCCCAGCGTGACGCGGCTGCACGACGGTCCCCGCGCCTCCACGGTGGTGCCACCCGGGGCGAAGCGGGCGATGAGGTCGGCGGGCTGGTCGACGATCGCCGAGCCCTGGCACGGCCAGTGGTCGAGGGTGTCCCCCCGGTCGGGCATGGTCGCGAAGAACGCGGCGACGTCCCCGCCGGGGACCGTCCGCCGCTCGAACCGCGGTCCGTTCGGCGTCCGCAGCGTCACCAGGTCCAGCCGCACCGTGCGCCAGTGGCCGGCCGACCGGCCGAGCAGGAACCATCGTCCGGACCACGAGATCAGGTGGTGCGCCTCCAGTGTCAGCGCGGGGCCCGCGACCGCGCCGCCCAGGT
>JBQGEH010000153.1:0-2228 GCA_052039515.1 Nakamurella sp.
TGGACGACGATCTCGATCTGCGGATACGGGATGTCGAAGAGCAGGTGCGCCTCGATGAGCTCGAGTCCCTTGTTGACCAGGGTCGCCGAGTTCAGCGTCACCACCGGGCCCATCGCCCAGGTCGGGTGGGCCAGGGCCTGGGCGGCGGTGACATCGCGCAGTTCGTCGGCGGTCCGGCCGCGGAACGGTCCGCCGGACGCGGTCAGCACCAGAGCGGCGACCTCGCCGTGGGTGCCCGACCGCAGGGCCTGCGCCAGGGCCGAGTGTTCGGAGTCCACCGGGACGATCTGACCGGGGGCGGCGGCCCGGGTGACCAGCGCGCCGCCGGCGACCAGCGACTCCTTGTTGGCCAGCGCCAACGTCCGGCCGGTCTCCAGGGTGGCCAGCGTCGGGCCGAGGCCGACCGAGCCGGTGCTGGCGTTGAGCACGACGTCGGCTTCGACGTCGTGGACCAGCCGGGTCGAGGCCTGCGCTCCCACGGCCGTCGCGGCCCGCGGAAACTCGGCGGTCTGCCGGGCGAACAGCTCCGGGTTCGAGCCGCCCGCCGACAGCCCCACCAGCGTGAACCGGTCGGGGTTGTCCCGCACGATGTCCAGCGCCTGGGTTCCCACGGAGCCGGTCGAACCCAGGATCGTCACTCGTCGCACCCGGCTCATTCTGCCCGACCGGCACGCTGCGGAGGGCGTGCGCGTCGCGCCGATGCGTGGCCCGGGCGGCGGCATGCCAGACTGGACGGCGGTACAGGTACTACGAGACCCAGGAGTCACCGTGGCGGGCACGTCGATCGAGAAGGCACCAGTGGGCGACGTCCCGGAGTCGATCCACGGGCAGGGCCCGACCGACGAGGTCGGCGCGGAGATCCAGCAGGCCGCCCACGGCCACGTCGTCCGCTACAACCCGGACGCGCCGAGCGAGGAGTGGGGCTGGCACGGCTCGTTCCGCCAGTTCGCGCCGATCGGCAGCCGGATCCTGCTGTGGATCGCCGTCGTCGTCATGTTCATCATGATCTTCGCCGGCAACCACGTCTCCCACGTCGAGGACTGGTGGCTGGGCGCCATCGGCGTGCTGCTGGCCGTGTGGCTGCTGCGCACCGACGCCAAGATGCGCAAGGAGCGCCGTCGCCGGCCCTGACGCCGCATCGTCCACGACCGCCGGTCGTCCCCTGGGTGGGGCGGCCGGCGTCGTCGTTCCGGGACCCGGTCAGGCGCCGGTGAAGTCGGCGTCGGCGGTGGTCACCGTGCCCGCGGTGCGGCCGGGGGCACGCTGGTTGTCCCAGTACATGTTCGTGTGCGCGATGACCAGGTCCGGGCTCGGCGCACCCCACTCGGTGAGGTCCTCGGTGGTGTGGGCGTCGCTGACCAGCGTTGCGTCGTAACCGCGTGTGAAGGCGCCGTGCAGGGTCGAGCGGATGCACATGTCGGTCTGCGCGCCGGCGACGAGCAGTCGGCCGACCTGCAGCCGGCGCAGCACGTCCTCGAGGTCGGTGTCCTCGAAGGAGTCGCCGTAGGTCTTGCGGACGAGCGGCTCGCCGTCCGCGCGGTGCAGCTCGGGGACGAGCTGCCAGGCGTCGCTGTCGACCGGCATGCCCTGGTCGGAGTGCTGCACCCAGACGACCGGGACGTCAGCGGCCCGGGCGCGGTCGACCAGGGTGGCGACGTTGGCGACGACGGCGTCGCGCTCGTGGTTGCCGGTCACCACCCCGTTCTGCACGTCGATGACGAGCAGGGCGGTGTTCGGTCGGTTGTCGAGTGTGGTCATGGCGCCTCCCGGGGTGCGTGCTGTGACTCCGACGACACCACGCTAGGACGGACCACCGACACTGCGTCCGTCAGGCGGTGCCGGCGGCCGCCCGCCGGTCGCGTTCGCCGGCGGCGAGCTGCCCGCAGGCGGCGTCGATGTCCTGGCCGCGGGTGTCCCGGACGGTGCAGGTGACCCCCTGTGCCTGGACGCGCCGGACGAACTCGTCCTGCACCGGGCGGGGGCTCGCGTCCCACTTGCTCCCCGGGGTCGGGTTGAGCGGGATGAGGTTGACGTGCACCAGGTGCCCGAGGTGCTCGCGGAGCACCGTCCCAAGCAGATCGGCCCGCCACGGGTGGTCGTTGACGTCGCGGATCAGCGCGTACTCGATCGACACCCGGCGGCCGGTGGTCGTCGCGTAGCGGCGGGCGGCGTCGAGCACCTCCCCGACCTTCCACCGGTTGTTGACCGGCACCAGGGTGTCGCGCAGC
>JBQGEH010000154.1:0-2175 GCA_052039515.1 Nakamurella sp.
GCCAGGTTGTAGTAGACCTTGCGGACCGGCCGGATGAACGCCCACTGGTAGGCGGCCTGCATGAACGCGCCGTCCAGGGTGTCGAACAGGCTCATCCCGGCGGCGAACAGCAGCGGCAGCACGAGGATCGCGTACCAGGGCAGCCCGGTGGCCGCACCGGTGCCGGCCAGCACCAGCAGGCTGATCTCGGTGGCGGTGTCGAAGCCGAGACCGAACAGCAGGCCGATCGGGTACATCTGGCCGGGCCGGGTCACCGAGCGCAGCATCGGGGCGAGCAACCGGGCGAACACCCCGCGCGACTCCAGCGCCCGCTCCAGGCCGGCCTCGTCCATCCGGCCGGTGCGGGCCTGCCGCCAGACCTTCCAGATGGCGACGAAGGCGATCAGGTTGACCACGCCGAGCAGCAGCAGGAACAGCCCCGATACCGAGGTGCCGATCAGACCGAGGGTGTCGTGGGCGGTCGAGCCCTCGTCGACGAGGGTGCCGACGATGCCGGCGCCCGCGGCGACCAGGATCGCCATCACGAACACGACGGTCGAGTGGCCGAGGGAGAAGAACAGGCCGACCGAGACCGGCCGCTTCCCGTCGGTGACGAGTTTGCGGGTGGTGTTGTCGATGGCGGCGATGTGGTCGGCGTCGAAGGCGTGCCGGACGCCGAGCAGGTAGGCGGTGACCGCGAGGCCCACCCCGAAGACCGCCCCGCCCACCTCGTAGTGCCCCGGGAGCACCAGCGCTACCAATACGACGATCGGCACCAGGTGCAGGAGGGCCACGACCGCGAGCGCGCCGCGGAACCGCCGGCGGGCATCGGCGTCGAACAGCGGCGGGCGGGTCGGGGTCACGGTCACCAGGACTCCTCGGGGTGTTGCGGCTGGGGGAAGCGTAGGACCACGTCGGAACGCATGTTCCGATGAGCCTGTTTCCGTCAGATGACCGGGCCGGTGGGAGGATCGGGCGGTGTCCGACGCGCCGCCCGAGACCGACCACCTGACCCTGGCCCGCTCCGCGGTGGCCGCAGCGCCGGTGGACGACTGGGCGACGGTGTTCGCGGCGCTGGCCGACCCGAACCGGCTGCGCATCCTGCTCGCCGTGCACCACGCCCCCGGCATCAACGTGTCGGCGCTGGCCGCGGCGACCGGAATGACCGACAACGCGGCGTCGCACGCGCTGGGCGCACTGCGGGTCCGGGGGCTGGTCCGGGTGCACCGCGACGGCCGGGAGCGCCGCTTCGAGCTCTGCCACGACGCCGTGCACGAGCTGCTGCACCGGGTCGGTGCCACCCACTCCCCGCTGCACCCGGAGCACTGAGCGACCGGAATCCGTCCCGAGTCGGGGAGGGAAGTGGTCGCTGAGCGACCGGAGTCCTACCCGCGTCGGGACGGTTTCTGCTCAGCCCAGGAGGGCGGCGACCCGGGCCAGCCGGTCCCGCCACCAACGGTCCCGCTCGGGGTCGGCGGCCACCTCGTCGAGCAGATCCGGCTCCGGCGCCCGGGACGGCACCGGCAGTGCCCCGTCCCGGACGACGAACCCGGCCGAGCTGACGTCGGCGGCCAGCAGGCTGCCGGTGCCCAGCCCGCAGGCGAGCTCCAGCTCCGGCAGGGCGCCGGCCAGCGCGAGCCCGGCGGCCAGCCCGACCGCGGAATCCACCGCCGACGACACCACGACCCGAAGTCCGGTCGTCGCCGCCACCTGCAGCGACCGGCGCACACCACCGAGCGGCGCCACCTTGATCACCGCCACGTCGGCGGCCCCGGCCAGCGCGACCCGTTCCGGATCGCCGGCCAGCCGGATGCTCTCGTCGGCCGCGATCGGCACCCCGACGGCCCGGCGGACCGCGACCAGCTCGTCGACGGAGGCGCACGGCTGCTCGACGTACTCCAGCCCACCCGCGGCGTCGTCGAGGACGCCGATCGCCGTCCGCGCCTCGTCCACCGTCCAGGCGCCGTTCGCATCCACCCGGACCGCCCCGTTCGGTCCGAGCGCGTCGCGGACCGCCGCGACCCGGGCCGCGTCGGTCGCGAGCACCTCCGCGAACACCCCCCGGTCGGCCACCTTCACCTTGGCCGTGCGGCAGCCGGACGCGGCCACCAGTCGGTGCGCGGTGTCCGGGTCGACCACCGGGACCGTGGTGTTGACGGCCACCCGGTCACGGACCGGCGCCGGCCAGCCGGTGCC
>JBQGEH010000155.1:0-1934 GCA_052039515.1 Nakamurella sp.
AGAACAGGTCGAGCTCCGTGCCGAGCCGACGGTGGTCGCGGCGCTCCGCCTCGGCCAGCCGGGTCAGGTAGGCGTCGAGCGCGTCGGTGGACTCCCACGCGGTGCCGTAGATCCGTTGCAGCTGCGGGTTCTTGTCGTTCCCGCGCCAGTAGGCCGCAGCGCTGCGCATCAGCTTCATCGCCGGGATGTAGCGGGTGGTCGGCACGTGCGGTCCCCGGCACAGGTCGCCCCAGATCCGCTCGCCGGTGTGCGCGTGCAGGTTGTCGTACGCGGTGAGATGCGGGTCGGCGGCGTCGATCTCCATGAGCTCGCTGGTGTCCTCATCAGATGCCTTGAGGTCGATCAACTCGAGCTTGTAGGGCTCGCCGGCCAGCTCCTCGCGCGCCGCCTCCCGGGAGGCGTAGCTGCGCCGCGAGAACCGTTGCCCGGCCTTGACGATCTTGGCCATCCGCTTCTCGAGGTCGGCGAGATCGTCGGGGGTGAAGGGCTTCTCGACGTCGAAGTCATAGTAGAAGCCGTCGGTGATGAACGGGCCGATGCCGAGCTTGGCGTCCGGGAACTTCTGCTGCACGGCCTGGGCGAGCACGTGCGCGGCGCTGTGCCGGATGACCGAGCGGCCGTCCTCCGACGACGCCGCCACCGCCTCGACCTCGACGTCGGTCTCGGGGGTCCAGGACAGGTCGCGGAGCTGTCCGTCGGCGTCGCGGACGACGACGATCGCGTCCGGTCCGGTGCGCGGCAGATCGGCCTCCTTCACCCCGGTGCCGGCCGTGGTACCGGCCGCCACCCGGAAGCGGGCGGGCGAGGGGAACCAGGCGGCGGAAGACACGATCTTTTGCTCCAGACTGACGGGGAATCCGACGCTGGTGAGCCTAGTGGCCCGGGGCAACCCGGTTGCCGGGCCGCGTCCGGACCTTGCGAGCCCGCCGGGACCGCGCCCGGCCCCTGGAACACGAAGGGCCGGTCCCGCCAGGAGGCGTGTCCGGCCGCGGAGGGGTCGAGGCGGGGCGGCTCAGCCCGCCAGCAACTCGACGCCGAGGTTGACCGCCGGTCGGGGCGCCACCCGCGACGGGGTCCGCGGCTGCGGCACCCAGGCCTGCGCGGCGGCGGACTCCGCACGGAGCAGATCGGCTTGCCGGTCGAGACGGAGGTCGGCGACCGCGCACGCGGTGTCCACGGTGGTGACCTTGCCGGAGCGGGCGACGATCCCGAGCACCACGACGGCCACCGGGAAGGCGAGGAGCAGGAACCACATCATGACGGCCTCCGGGTTGCTGGCGGGGACTCGAACGGAGCAGTGTGTCAGTCGCTCCGAGGTGTCTCGTGCTGGTGACAACGCTGAGCTTAGGGCGCTCCGGCTTGACTGTCCGTCGAATGCTCAACGACGGATGGTGACGGTCAGGGACGGTGATCACTGACTGTCGCCGACGATCGACCGACACGGTATCGACGGGAGGACGCGACCGGGCGTGCTTCACTCATGGTGACAGACGGCCGCTGACCTGGGGCGATAGGGCGCGGCGAGCCCTGCGCGGACCACGTCGGAGACCGTTTCGGGCCCGCCCGGGGGTGGTGGACCGCTCGCAGGGCGGTCGCCGGCCGTGGTATCGGTGCTCCGACCGCGTCGTCAGACCCCAAAGGGTCCACCCGATCGTGCCGGCCGGCGCTGAGTGGAGTGACGTGGGACCCACGAGGTGACCGAACCCCGGTCGACCCCGGGGGGCCGGCTCCGGACGGCGCCTCCCCGGTCGCACGCGCGTGGATCCGACCCGCCGACGGGACCCCGGGGTGCGACGGACAGCGCCGACGACCGCCGGACGCCGGCCGAGGTGGCCGTTCCGGGGCTCGCACGCCGCTGCCGCCGGCCAAAATCACCCGGTTGCCGGGGCAGCGGCGATGTGAACGCTTCCCGCGTCACCCACCGCAGCCATCGG
>JBQGEH010000156.1:0-2131 GCA_052039515.1 Nakamurella sp.
ACGGACGCGCACACGACCACGAAGGTGAACAAGACCCAGTTCAGCCAGAAGGTCGACGAGAGTGCCGAGCCCAGCGTCGTCAGCGTCAGGCCGGCCATCAGGAGGACCTGCGGCGTCTGCCGGGTCATCTCGACCGCCAGCGAGCGGCTCACCGGGAGCTGGGCCGGCACCACGTCCCGCCGACCCATGATCTGACGACGGAGGTCGCGCCGCTGGCGACGGGTGAGCGCAAACGTGAGGTGTCGCCAACCCGACCGGATCCGGCCCTTCCGGGCCAGCCAAACGACGGTTCCGAGGATCAGCACGCACCCGACGATCGAGCAGGTCAGACCGAGCTGCGAGGTCGGCGGTGCCGCTTCCACCATGGTGGATCGACGCCGTTGCCGCGGGAGGAAGAGCAGCGCGAGCACGACCCCCACGCCGAACGCCACCAGCATCCCGACGACCCGCACGACGATGGCGCGTTGCGTCCCACGGCCGCGCAGGAGCTGCGCGTCCTCGCTCGGTCGTCCCTCGACGAGATCCACCGCGGCCCGCATCCGCTGGTCATCGGAGACGTCTGCCAGCGCTCGTTCGTTCACCACAACCCACCCCCGGCTTGTCGTCCTTCCGGGGTTACCCCACATGCAGCGGAGCTACGCATTGGGGGAGTCGAGACCCGTTCGCCGTCCGTCACAGGAGGCCGCGGCGGCCGTTCGGGCGGTGTTGGCCGGGTCGTCATCGCCTCCTGTATCAGGAGAATCGCTTGCGGCTCTGTCTGGAGGACCGGCCCGCGCCGCGGGCCACCGGATCCGAGGGACCGATCATGACGATGACGTCACCGCACCGCCCCGACACCGCCACCACCGCCGGGGTGCGCACCACCGCGCTGCCCGACGAGGCCGTGGCCGACCGGGAGAGCATGCGCCCCGCCCGCCACATCGACGCCCCGACCACCGTTCTCGGGAAGGGCGACAGCGGCGATCAGGTGGCGACCCTGCACGCGTACCTCCAGCGGTTCGGGTACTTCCCGAACCCGGAGCTGCGCACCGGCAACGTGCTGTTCCGGCCGGTCATGGCCTTCGGGCCCGCCGACGCCGGCACCTACGACGACACCACCGAGACCGCGGTCCGCCAGTTCCAGCAGCAGCACGGGCTGACGGTCACCGGCGTCGTCGACGACGCCACGCTGGAGCTGATGGGCCGACCGCGGTGCGGCTTCCCCGATCAGCCGGTGGTCGGCGGCGACGGCGTCGAGCCGTTCGTGGTGCAGGGCAACAAGTGGAACTCCCGCCAGGTGTCCTACCGCTTCGACAGCTTCTCTCCCGACCTCACCGCCGCCGATCAGCGGGCCGCGCTGCGGGGTGCGTTCGACCGGTGGGCGGCGGTCACCCCACTGGACTTCACCGAGAACCCGGGTGGCGCCGACATCCGGATCAGCTGGGTGGTCGGCAACCACGGCGACGGCTCCCCGTTCGACGGGCCCAGCGGCGTCCTGGCGCACTGCTTCTACCCGCCGCCGAACGGCGGTGACATCGCCGGCGACTGCCACTTCGACGACGCCGAGACCTGGTCGGTGAACCTGCCGCCCACCGGCATCGACCTGCCCACCGTGGCGCTGCACGAACTCGGGCACGGTCTGGGCCTCAACCACTCCGCCGACCCGAACGCGGTGATGTACGCCTACTACGGCGGTCCGCGGCGGGAGCTGCAGCCCGACGACATCGCCGGCATCCAGACGATCTACGGAGCGCGGCTGCGGTGGGCGTCCCTCGGCGGCATCATCTCCGACGCCCGGGTCGGCAGCAACGCCGACGGCCGGATGGAGGTGTTCGTCCGCGGCACCGACAACGCTCTCTGGCACATCTGGCAGACCGCGCCGAACAACGGCTGGAGCGGCTGGAACTCCCTGGGCGGGATCATCCAGGGGGCGCCGACGGTCGGCCGTAACGCCGACGGCCGCCTCGAGGTGTTCGCCCGCGGCGCCGACGGTGCCCTGTGGCACCGCTGGCAGACCACTCCGAACGGGAACTGGAGCGGCTGGTCGTCCCTCGGCGGCGGCATCTTCGATCCCGTCGTGGCCAGCAACGCCGACGGCCGTCTCGAGGTGTTCGTCAAGGGGCTCGACGGTGCGCTGTGGCACATCTGGCAG
>JBQGEH010000157.1:0-3204 GCA_052039515.1 Nakamurella sp.
GAGCTCGAAGGCCACGCTGCGGGTCGCCGGATCCGCGGTGACGAGCCGGACGGCGACCTCCTGGCCGAGCGGCAGGTCGGTCCCCCGGACGGTGGCCTCGACCGCATGGTCGCCGCTCACCACCCGACCCCGTCGGCGGTCGTCGTCCACGTCGACGATGACCCCGTCGAACCGCTGCCCGACCAGCGGCCGCATCCGCAGCGCCTCCACCAGGTCGACGATCGCGCGCTCGTACGCCTTCGCCCGCCGGTCGGCCTCGGTCATCAGGGCCGGAAGCGTGTCCAGGCTCTCGCGCACCCAGTCCGGGACGGGCCGACCCGCCGACAGCGCCAGGCAGATCTCGAGCGACCACCGGTCGATCAGCCGACGCAGCGGTGCGGTGGTGTGCGCGTACGGCGTGGCCAGCGCCGCGTGCTCGACCTGCTCGGGACGTTCGCCGTCGAAGGCCACGTACCCCGCCCCGCGGAACAATGTGGTGCAGGCGTTGAGCATGGCCGCGTCGGCGGGCCGCCCCGGATCGAGGCTGCGGACGAAGCCGGGATAGGTGAGGTCGGCGGGCCACTCGATGCTCAGCGCCCGGGCGGTCTGCCGCAGCCGCCGGACCGCCTCGTCCGAGGCCGGGGGCAGCGTCCGCAGCAGCCCGATCCCGCCGTCCAGCATGATCCCGGCCGCCGCGATCCCCGTCAGCAGGGAGATCTGGGCGTTCCAGCCCTCGATCGGCAGCGGCGTGCGGTACGAGAGCCGCCAGCTGTCGCCGGTGGTGTCGATCTGCTGCTCGGGCAGGTCGAGGCTGACCCCGCCGCGGTCGATCTCCTGCTGCTCGCGGAGCCGTCCCACCGCGGCCAGCCGCTCGAGCAGCGGTCCGGCGGTGCCGTCGGCGAGCCGGCGGTCGGCCTCGTCGTAGCTCAGCTGGGCCCGGCTGCGGACCCGGGCCCGGACGACCTCGGCCGAGGTGAGCCCGCCGGCCGCGTCCACCCCGAGCCGCCACAGGCAGGCCGGCCGGACCTGACCCTCGAGCAGGCTCGCGGCACGCTCGGACAACGCCGGGGGGTGCAACGGGGTCCGGCGGTCCGGGGCGTACAGGGTCAGCCCGCGACGCCGGGCCTCGGCGTCGATCGGCCCACCCGCGGTGACGAAGGAGGCCACGTCGGCGATCGCGTACCAGACGACGAACCCGTCCCCGTCGGCCGCGATCCCGACGGCCTGGTCGAGGTCGCGCGAACCGGGCGGGTCGAGGGTGATCAACTCCAGGTCGGTGCGGTCCACGGTCGAGGCGTCGGTCGGCGCCGGCCCCGACGCGGCCGCCCGCTCGGCGGCGGCGAGCACCTCGGCGGGGAAGTCGTCGGGGACGTCCAGCTCGGCGCGCAGCGCGGCCAGGTGTTCGGCCAGGTCGGCCGGAAGGGCGGGGATCCGCAGGTGGGTGGCCGGCACGGTGCAGTCGCGGACTCGGGGGTGGGGTCGTTCGCCGGAGCCGTCAGAGGCCGGACCGCTCGGTGCGGACCAGGATCCGGCCGCATTCCTCGCAGCGCAGCACCGTGTCCTCGGCGGCGGCGGCGTAGTCGCGCAGGTCGGCGGCGTTGATGTCGATCCGACAGCCGGTGCACCGACGCTGCAGCAGTTCGGCGGCGCCGACACCGCTGTGCCCGGCCCGCAGCTTGTCGTAGACGGCCACCAGATCGTCGGGCAGCTCGACGACCAGCGCCTCCCGGCTGGACCGGTGGTCGCGGGCCTCGGCGTCGATCTCGGCGGCCCGGGCGTCGCGGTCGGCCTTGACCGAGGCGATCTGCTCGGCCAGCTCGGTGACCCGCCGCTGCAGTCGGTCGCGGACCGACACCGCGTCCTCGTGCTGCTGCATCACCTCGAGCTCGATGTCCTCCAGCACGCCGATCCGGCGGGTCAGGTGCTCGACCTCGTCGATCATCGTGGCCAGCGCCTTGGGGTCGCCCACCGATCCGTCGGCGATCCGGCGCTGGTCGCGCTCGCGACGCTCGCGGACGGGGACCAGATCGGATTCGGCCTTCTGCAGGGCCAGCTCGAGGTCGCTGACCTGGGTCTCGGCGGCCACCAGGTCGGCCGAGACCCGGTCGTGCTCGGCGCTCAGCTCGAGGAACCGCTGGTGCTCGGGCAGGGTCTGGCGCCGGTGACGCAGCTGGGCCAGCGCGGAGTCGACCTGCTGGAGGTCGAGCAGCCGTCGTTGCGCCTGGGGTGTGGCCTTGATGGTGGGACCCTCTCGGTGAGCCGGGACGAACGGGTGCGACGGGATCCGCCGGACAGCGGTCAGCGTACCGAGTCGCGCACCCGACGGGTCAGGTGGCGTTCCAGCGCAACAGGGCCGGTTCGCCCTTGGCGCGACCCAGCACCGACACCGACCCGGTCTCGAGCGGGAACCGCTCGCCCAGCGCGAAGTCCAGCTCCAACCAGGTCAACGCCAGCGCGCGGAGGCTGTGGCCGTGGGCGAAGCAGATCGCCCGCTGCGCCCCGCTGCGGTCGATCCGCTCGAGCAGCCGCGCCAATCGGCCCCGCACCGCGTCGGCGGACTCCCCGCCGGGGGTGGGACCGGTCCAGATGGTCCAGCCCGGCACGGTCTGGTGGATGGTGTCGGAGGTCAGACCCTCGTAGTCGCCGTACGCCCACTCGGCCAGGTCCTCGGTCAGCTCGGGGTCGGCGAACCCGGCCAGCTCGGCGGTCCGCACCGCTCGGCGCCGCGGGCTGGACAGCACCAGGTCGTAGTCGGCGGGACGCAGCGTCGAGCGCAGCGACTCGGCCTGCTCGACCCCGCCGGCGGTGAGGTCGAGGTCGGTGGTCGAGGTGTGGCGCCCGGTGGCGCTCCACTCGGTCTGGCCGTGTCGGACCAGGTGGATCTCGGTCATGCTCCCCCTCGACGGGCGGACGGTCGGCGCCACGGCACCCGTGGCGGGCCCTCTGATCGCTCCGGGTCTGCCCGGATCGGCACCGGGGCCCAGTGTGTCAGGTGGCCGCCGCCGCGCCGACCACGCCTAGAGTCGGCACGGTCCGTCCTGCGCGGACCCACCCGGCCCGGCCGGGACCCGAGTCAGGAGAGCCCGCTGAACATCTCGACCACCACGATCGCCCTGGCGGTCCTGCTGGCGACCGTCGGCGCGGCCTGCAACGCCTACGCCGCGGTGCTGCAGCAGGCGGCGGTGCAGACCACCATCGCCGACGACGACGACCAGGGACGCACCA
>JBQGEH010000158.1:0-3454 GCA_052039515.1 Nakamurella sp.
GAGCCGCTTGCGCTCGGCCGTCAGCTCCCGCAGGGCCTTGCCGTCGCCCGCGGTCTGCGCCCGCTGCACGTCGGTGCCCAACTCGACCAGGGCGTCGATGGCCCAGGGGTCGGTGCGGGCCAGCCGGTTGATGGTGAAAGCCGACTGGGTGGGTTTGCGCAACGCCGTGATGGCGGTGGCCGCCTCCTTGTCGCCGGCCGCCCGGGCCGCCTTGGCGAGCTCGGTGCGCCGCG
This sequence comes from Nakamurella sp., assembly GCA_052039515.1. Classification (GTDB taxonomy): domain Bacteria; phylum Actinomycetota; class Actinomycetes; order Mycobacteriales; family Nakamurellaceae; genus Nakamurella. Next base: position 234 of record JBQGEH010000158.1, read on the forward strand.
GCACGAAGCCGTCGAGGTCGGCGGCGTAGAGCTCGTCCACCGCGTCGTCGAGCAGTGTCACCGGCCCTCCTCGGGTGCGGTCCGACCGGGCCGCGCCCCGAGTGTCCCATCAGGCCGGGGCCATCACCGACAGCAGTTCGTACCCGACGTGGGCGGCGGCGATCCCGGTCAGCTCGGCGTGGTCGTAGGCCGGGGCCACCTCCACGATGTCGGCGCCGACGATGTCCAGTCCGGCCAGCCCACGCAGGGTGGTCAGCAGTTCCCGCGAGGTCATCCCGCCGGCCTCCGGCGTGCCGGTGCCGGGGGCGTGCGCCGGATCCAGGCAGTCGCTGTCGAACGAGACGTAGACCGGACCGCCCGCCACCCGGCGCCGGATCCGCTCCACGATGCTGGCCACCCCGTCGAACTGGTAGTCGTCCGAACGGACGATCTGGAACCCGGCGGTCGCGTCGTCCTCCAGATCCCGTTTGCCGTACAGCGGCCCACGGATCCCGACGTGCTGGCACCGCTCCGGGTCGAGCAGCCCCTCGTCGGCCGCGCGCCGGAACGGCGTGCCGTGGGTGTACGGCGCGCCGAAGTAGGTGTCCCAGGTGTCCAGGTGGGCGTCGAAGTGCAGCACCGCGACGGGTCCGTGGATCCGGTTCAGCGCCCGCAGCAGCGGCAGCGCCACCGTGTGGTCGCCGCCCAGGGTCAGCAGCCGGGACCCGTGTTCGGCCAGCGCGGTCGCCGCGGCGGTGACGGTGTCCAGCGCCTCGGTGATGTCGAAGGGGTTGACCGCGATGTCGCCGGCGTCGGCGACCTGCTGACTGTGGAAGGGCAGCACCCCGGTGGCCTGGTTGTACGGACGCAGCAGCTTCGACGCCGTGCGGATGTGCGCCGGGCCGAACCGGGCGCCCGGCCGGTAGCTCACGCCGGTGTCGAAAGGCACGCCGACCACGGTGATGTCGGCGCCACCGACCTGGTCCAGCCGGGGCAGCCGGGCGAATGTGGACGGTTCGGCGTAGCGGGGGACCAGGGCGGCGTCCAGGGGTCCGTACACCTGGCGGCCGGCCGCCGTGGTGGCGGTGGTGAACGGGTGCGGACCCACGGTGGGGATGCTCATGGTGGTGGCTGCTCAGTCTCGGTAGTCGGGGGCGATCCGGTCCAGCAGCCGCAGCATCGCGGCCCAGGCCAGGTCGTAGGCGTCGGTGTCGGCGAAGTCGTCGCCGTCGGCGGTGCCGGTGAGCTGCTGTGCGGTGTGCTCGGCGATCTCCTCGTCGGGGATCACCAGCTCACCGAGAGCCGCTGCGGCGACCTGGATCTCGCACGCCTTGTTCAGGTAGAACATCCGCAGGAACGCCTCGCCGGGGGTGCGGCCGACGGTGAGCAGTCCGTGGTTGCGCAGCATCAGCGCGGTGTGGTCGCCGATGTCGTAGACGATGCGCTTCTGCTCCTCGAGGTTCAGCGCCACGCCCTCGTAGTCGTGGTAGCCGACCCGGTGGTGGAACTCCATCGAGATCTGGTTCAGCGGCAGCAGTCCCGTCGCGCTGGCGGCGACCGCGCAGCCGGGCAGGGTGTGCGTGTGCAGGATGCACTGGGCGTCCTCCCGCGCCGCGTGGATCGCGCTGTGAATGACGAACCCGGCCGGGTTGACCCGGTGCTCCGACTCCCCGACGATGCGGCCCTGCAGGTCGATGCGGACCAGGCTGGACGCGGTGATCTCCTCGAACAGCAGGCCGTACGGGTTGATCAGGAAGTGGTGGTCGGGCCCGGGGATGCGCACCGAGATGTGGGTGAAGATGAGGTCGGTCATCCGGTAGTGCGCGACCAGCCGGTAGCAGGCGGCCAGCTGCCGGCGGAGCTCGGCCTCGTCCGTCGCCGGGCTGAGCTCGGCGGGGGGATGGGTGGTCATCGGGTGTCCTCCATGAGGTCAGAGATCCAGGATCAGCCGCGTACCGCAGGCGCGGGACACGCAGGGGAAGAAGCAGTCGTTCGCGGCCCGTTCGGCGTCGCTCAGCACGTGGTCGCGGTGGTCGATCTCGCCGTCGAGGACGCCGGTCTCGCAGGTGCCGCAGGTGCCTTCCCGGCAGGACCACGGCAGGTCGGCGCCGGCGTCGTTGAGCACGTCGAGCGCCCGTGCCCCGGCCGGGACGGTCAGCACCGCGCCGCCGACCCCGAGCTGCACCTCGAACGGGCGGTCGGTGTCACCGGGCGGCTCGGGCGGGTCGGTCACGGCTGCTGCCGCGGTCTCCGCCGCGAGGTCGGCGGCGGGGTCGAAGGACTCCGTCCGCAGCCGCCCGGCCGGTACGAGACGTCGTGCGGCACGGACCATCTCGGCCGGTCCGCAGACGTACACCAGGGTGTCCGGACCGATCCCGCCGAGCACCGCGTCCAGATCGGCACGCGGTCCGGTGTCGCGGGGGTGCAGCACCACCGTGCCCGGCCCGCCGGCCGCCGCCCGGGCCAGCCGGTCGAGATAGGCCATCGCCGCGCGGCTCCGACCGGTGTAGTGCACGGTCCAGGCCGCGCCGTCGGCGGCCAGCGTCTCGATCATCGGCAACAGCGGCGTGATGCCGATGCCGCCGGCGAGGAAGAGGTACCGGGCGGCGGGCTCCAGCGGGAACTTCTGCCGGGGGGCCGACACCCGCACCCGGTGACCCACCCGCAGGGCCTCGTGCACGAACGACGAGCCGCCCCGCGACGTCGGTACGGCCCGCACGGCGACGGTCCACTCGTCCGGCCGGTCGGCGGCGCCGCACAGCGAGTACTGCCGGACCAGTCCGGTGCCGAGCTCGACGTCCACGTGCGCACCGGGGGCCCAGTCGGCGAGCGGTTCGCCCGCCGGATCGGTGAGGGTGACCGACACGACGCCGTCGGCCTCCAGCCGCAGCTGCCGCACGACCAGCGTGCGCCACCCGGGGCGGGCGGCCGACGGTGCCGCGAGGGTGTCAGCGGCGGTCATCGCCGACCTTGCGGGCGACGATGGACTGGAACAGCGCGGTGATCTGGTCCCAGTGCGACACCAGGTTGGTGGCGTCCGAGCCGGGGGAGCGGCGTCCGGCCTGCAGCTTGTACAGGATCGGCAGGTCCTGCTCGTTGACCTCGAAGAGGACCTCCGACAGGCGCTTGCGGGTGGCGCTGAACTCCTCGCCGGACGCGGCGACGTCGACGAAGACGGCCATGTGCTCGATGGTGTGGTCGGGGGCGAGCGGGTCGAAGCCGATGACCTGGAACCAGTCCGC
>JBQGEH010000159.1:0-3863 GCA_052039515.1 Nakamurella sp.
CCGGGCGTCGGCCACGAGCGCGTCGAACCCGACCTCGGCCAGCGTCGGCGGTGGGCGGGGGCCGCCGTGAACCGGGCCGGCGGGGCGCTCGACGAAGCGGTCGCCCAGTCGGCTGAACAGCGCCCGCCCGAGGGCGTCCGACGCGGGCACGGCGAGCATCCGTTCGGCGCCACGGTTGAACACCTCGACCCGGCCGGACGCGTCGGTGGCGATGATGGACTGCTCGGTGACCGCGTCGACGACCCCGGACATCAGCGCCGCGGACTGCCGCAGCAGCGCGGCCACCTCGGCCGTCGCGGTGGCGTGCTGTTCGGCTTCGGCGAGCAGCGCCTCCTGCTCGCGCCGCAGCCGGTTCTCCGACCGCACCCGCTCGCGCAGCCGGTTGGTCAGCACGCTGACCGTCAGCGCGGTCAGCATGAGCACGGTCGGCGTGCTCACCACCCGCAGCCAGTCGTCCGGGGTCGGGGTGAACGCGAGCGGCACCCCGATGACGGCGGCGCAGCCCAACGCCGCGGCCACCACCGGCAGCCGACCACGCTCGATGCCCAGCGAGATGCACGGCAGGATGAGCAGGGCGCTGAACAGCGAGGCACCGCCGCCGGTGGCGTGCCGCAGCAGGCCGACCGCGAGCAGGTCGGCCATCGGGACGGCGATCAGCAGCCAGCGGGGACGGTGGTGCAGCGGCATCGCGAACGACACCCCGAGCGCCACCACGACGAGCCCGATGGCCAGGAAGACGACCCACTCGGGATTGGCGTTGATGTCGGTCCGTAGGAACATCAGCAGCGACAGCAGGATCACCGACGTGATCGCGAGCTGCCGTTGGAACACCGCGTGGGGGTCGCCGAAGCGGCGCCGGACCGCCTCCCGCCACCCCCCGGTGGGAGCGGCGGTGGCGGTGCGCGGTGCGGTGGCGGTGCCGGTCGTCACGTCCCGTTCCGGGCGGCGAGCAGGTCCCGGATGGTGGCGGCGAGCGCCTTGGGACTGAACGGTTTCTCCAGGTACAGGTCGGCCCCGGCGTCCATCCCGGACTGCACCGCGGCGGGGTGCACCGCGGCGGACAGCATGATCACCGGGAGCGCGGCGAACCGGCCGTCGGCGCGGATCTGCTGACAGGCCTCGAGTCCGCCCATCACCGGCATCGACACGTCCAGCACCGCGAGGTCGGGGTGCTCGGCCTGCACCGCCGACACCGCCGCGGCACCGTCCCCGACGGCCGCGGCCACCACCGCACCGGCCTGGCGCACGGCGATCTCGACGCGTCCGCGGATGGCCGCGTCGTCGTCGGCGAGGACGACGCGGAACACGCGTCCCGCGGGCTCGACGCCGGCGAGGGGCCCGGTCACCGGTCGGCCCCGGACCGCGGTGCGGGCAGGAACGGCATCGCCCGGCGCGGCACCAGCCGTCGGACGTCGGCGGCGGTGAACGGCGTGGTCAGCACGTCGGCGGCGCCGGGCAGGACACCGTCGTCGCGGCGGGAGGAACGCACCACCCGGCAGGTCGGGCGCAGCACCCGGATGAGCGCGGCGACCTCGTCGCCGTCGGCCGGCCGGGGCAGATGGGTGTCGACGACGGCGAGGTCCAGGCCGAGCGCCCGGACCACCGTGAACGCCTCGTCGGCCCGTCCGGTGGCGGTGACCGTGCACCCGGCGCGGCGCAGGTGGATGGCGATCAGCTCCCGCAGGTCGGCGTCGTCCTCGAGCACCAGCGCCGCCAGGGGCCGGGGGGTTCCCGGGGCGGCGACGGCCGACGGCTCACCCAGTCCGGTAGTCATCCGTTCACGCTACGCAATGACGGGTGGGAAATCCACGGATCCGGCCACGCCGGGATCCTCCGGGCGCGCCGGTACCACCGCCGGTCGGCCACGCTGCGCTCACGACCCGACGGCGGCTTCGACGGCGGTGAGCAGCTCCGCCACGTCGGCCTGCTTCAGCTGGTCGGTGAACAGCGACTCGGTCAGGTCGACGGCGATGACGATGTCCTGGGCCGGTGCCCACTGCAGGGTCGCCGAGCCGCCGTTGTGGCCGATGGAGCTGTACACCTTCTTCCCGTCGACCGTGCTGCACGGGCAGTACGGGAACGCACCGAGGCCGGTGTTGAACTGGTTGGAGATGTCGAGCATCTGGGCCAGCGAGTCCGCGGTCAGGATGGCGTTCTTGCGGTACAGCGCGTCGCCGTAGGACAGCAGGTCACCGATGGTCGACTGCACGCCACCGGCGGAGAAGCCCGCCCAGCCGGCGCTGGGCGTGGTGTCCAGGATGCTGCTCTTCATGCCGGCGACGTCGAAGATGCGCTGCTGCAACAGGTCCTGGTACTTCTGGCCGGTCAGCTGCTCGGCGAGCAGGCCCAGGGTGAGGTAGCCGGAGTTGGAGTAGCCGACCTGGGATCCGGGGGTCCACTCCAGCGGCTCGTCCTTGATCAGCGCCAGTGCGGTCTCGGCGGTCAGCGGGCCGGTCTTGGCGGTCTGGTAGGCAGCGCTCTGGTCGTAGGGCTTGATACCGGCGGTGTGCATGAGGATCTGGCGGATCGTCACCTTCCCGACGTAGGGCAGGCCGGGGACGGCGGTGATCTCGGGCAGCATGTCGTCCAGCCCGATCTTCCCGTCGGCGACCAGCTGCAGGATGATCGACGCGGTCATCGTCTTGGTGATCGACGTGACCGGGAACTTCTCGTCGAGATCCAGTGCGGCGCCACCGGTCCTGGTGCCGCTGGTGAGGGTGACGGTGGAGCCGTCGGGCAGCTTCACGCCCAGTTCGACGCCGTCGACCACCTTGGTGGTGCGCCACTGGTCGGTGACGGCCTGCAGCTTCGCGGTCAGGGCGGCGGTGTCGACGGTGCCGGCGGCCGGCGCCCCGGTGCCGGCGGGAGCTGCGCCGGCGGCCGCGGTGGCCGGGATGGCCGCGGTGGTCGCGGTGGCCGGGGCAGTCGGGGCCGTCGCGGCAGCGGGGGTCGTCGCCGCCCCGGTGGTGCCGGTGGTGCCGGTGCCGAAATCGGCCTGGTCCGGCTTGGCCGAGGGCGCCGGCGGGAGCGCGAGACCCCCGCCCCCATCACCGGTTCCGGTCGATCCGGCTGTCGCGGCAGCTGCGCCGGCGGCTCCGGCGGTCGCCGTGGCGCCGCTGGGCACCAGCACGTTGAGCAGCAGCGCGCCGACCACTCCACCGACGACGAGGGCGGTCACCGGCGAGAGTCGGCGCGGCAGCAGGCGTCCGGCGGTGTCACCCAGCCGCCGCACGCGGCGGCCGTCCTCCCGGCCCGGCCACCACTGGGCGGCGCGGCCGGCGGAGAAGTCCTCGACCCGCCCGAACAGCACGGTGAGCACCAGCACCAGCGGGAACACGAACACCAGCACGGCCGGCCGGGGCAGCGAGGGCAGGAACGTCGCCCGCAGCCAGTAGGCCCCGACGATGGCCACCGGGTGCCAGAGGTAGATGGTGATCGAGCGCCGCCCCATCCAGGCCACCACCGGCCCGAGGATGCGATGGGCGGTGGCCCGGCCGATCCACGTCTCGAACGCGAGGAACACGGCGAGCCAGGCGATCCCGACGAACAGCAGCAGCGGGTAGTGGTCGTTGACGATCAGGTCGGTGGGTTGCACGAAGCGCACCCACACCACCGCCGCGACCGCCCCGATCGCCGCCCACTCGAGGCGGGCCCGGCGGTCGAGACCGGCCAGCGCGCCGTCGCTGTGGCTGAAGCCGAGCATCCAGAAGAAGCTGAAGCAGGCCAGGTCTCCGACGTAGTACTTGACCGCGTCGAACGCCGCCGGCGCCGACTCCGGATGCCGCATCAACTGGTCGACGGCGAACACCGCGAGCACCGGGACGACCAGCACGCGCAGGCCCCAGCGACGGTGCGCCCGGCGC